>NZ_JBEXQA010000040.1:0-44580 GCF_040612395.1 Streptomyces sp. NPDC006430 | reverse complement strand
CACTTCGACAACGAGATCGACATGGCCGGTCTGGCGAAGATCGAGGGCATCGTCAAGGACGAGGTCAAGCCGCAGGTCCACACGTGGACGTTCCCTGACGGGAAGGTGCTGATCGTTCTGTCGGAGGGTCGTCTGCTGAACCTGGGCAACGCGACCGGTCACCCGTCGTTCGTGATGTCGAACTCGTTCGCGGACCAGACTCTGGCGCAGATCGAGCTGTTCACCAAGCCGCAGGAGTACCCGACCGACGTCTACGTGCTGCCCAAGCACCTGGACGAGAAGGTCGCCCGCCTCCACCTCGACGCCCTGGGCGTCAAGCTCACCACGCTCCGCCCGGAGCAGGCCGCCTACATCGGCGTCAAGGTCGAGGGCCCGTACAAGCCGGACCACTACCGCTACTGATCCGCTACCGCCCGCCGCAACCTCCGCGGCCACCGGCATTCGAGCCGGGCTTGAGAGCCCGGCCGGATGCTGAGACGTCGGAATCAGGCCACGCAGCAACCTCGAGGAGAGTCAGTTGGAGAGTCTGCGAGAGCGCGCGACGGAACTCGCGGCGATACGGGCCCTGGCCGTGGCCGGACCCGGCGACCGGGCTACCGCCGCGCAGCACGCCAAGGGAAAACTGACGGCGCGCGAGCGGATCGAGGTGCTCTTCGACGAGGGCTCCTTCTGCGAGGTCGAAGGACTGCGCAGGCACCGCGCGACGGGCTTCGGCCTGGAGGACAAGAAGCCTTACACCGATGGTGTGGTGACGGGCTGGGGACAGGTCCAGGGCCGCACGGTGTTCGTCTACGCGCACGACTTCCGCATCTTCGGCGGAGCGCTGGGCGAGGCCCACGCAACGAAGATCCACAAGTTGATGGACCTGGCGGAGGCCGCCGGCGCACCGGTCGTGGGCCTGTGCGACGGCGCCGGCGCCCGCATCCAGGAGGGCGTGACGGCCCTCGCCGGGTACGGCGGCATCTTCAAACGGAACGTGCGCAACTCGGGTGTGATCCCGCAGATCTCGGTGATCCTGGGCCCGTGTGCCGGTGGCGCCGCGTACTCGCCGGCGCTGACGGACTTCGTGTTCATGGTGCGGGGCACCTCGCAGATGTTCATCACGGGTCCGGACGTGGTGCAGGCCGTCACCGGCGAAGCGGTGACCATGGAACACCTCGGTGGCGCGGACAGCCACGGCGCGGTCTCCGGCGTGGCCTCGTTCGTCTACGACGACGAGCGCAGCTGTCTGGAGGACGTCCGGCACCTGCTGTCGCTGCTGCCGTCCAACAACCGTGAGCTGGCTCCGGCCGGTGACCTGGAGGATCCGGCGGACCGTCGCAACGACGTGCTGCTGGACCTGGTTCCGGCGCGCCCGACCCAGGGCTACGACATCCGCGAGGTGATCGAGGAGATCGTCGACCACGGCGACTTCTTCGAGGTCCACGGGCAGTGGGCACAGAACATGGTCTGCGCCCTGGCACGCCTGGGCGGTCAACTGGTGGGTGTGGTGGCGAACCAGCCGGCGCACCTGGCGGGCGTCCTGGACATCGAGGCCTCGGAGAAGGCGGCGCGGTTCGTGCAGTTCTGCGACGCGTTCTCCATCCCACTGATCACCCTGATCGACGTACCGGGATTCCTGCCGGGCGTGGACCAGGAGCACCAGGGGATCATCCGGCACGGTGCGAAGCTGCTGTACGCGTACTGCAACGCGACGGTGCCGCGGATCAGTCTGGTGCTGCGCAAGGCGTACGGCGGCGCCTACATCGTGATGGACTCCAGCTCGATCGGCGCGGACGTCGCGCTGGCCTGGCCGTCCAACGAGATCGCGGTGATGGGCGCGGAGGGCGCTGCGAACGTGATCTTCCGCCGGGAGATCGCCGCGTCCGCCGACCCGGAGGCCACCCGGGCGCAGCGGATCAAGGAGTACCAGTCGGAGCTGATGCATCCGTACTACGCGGCCGAGCGCGGCCTCGTGGACGACGTCATCGACCCGGCCGAAACCCGCTCCCGGCTGATCGCCACCCTCGGGATGCTCCGTGCCAAGAGCGCGTCGCAGCCGAGCCGCAAGCACGGGAACCTGCCGCTGTAGGAACCGTACGAGGAGAGCCGGGACGGGGACCCCCCGTCCCGGCTCCTCGCATGTCCTCGTGCGTCCTCGCACGTCCTCGTGCGTGCCCTGCGCACCGCGCCGGGCGGCGCGGCCCCGCCGTTGCGTACCGCCGACTCTCGGCCACGCCGTGCGCGGCGAAGGCGGACCGATTGTTGCCTTGCACGGATCTTCTAGCCGTGCTCCAGACCGAACGGCGAGGCTCGCAGCACTGAAGCCGCTTCTGCGGTGCGAGCCCGCCGGCCCCAGGCCTGGAGGAAAAACAGTGAAGGACAGTCGATGAGACGGGTAGTCATCACCGGAATCGGGGTCGTCGCCCCGGGAGGAGTGGGCACCAAGGAGTACTGGGAGCTGCTCACGGCCGGCCGCACGGCCACCCGGGCCATCACCCTGTTCGACGCCACCTCCTTCCGTTCCCGGATCGCGGCCGAGGCGGACTTCGACCCCGCGGCCCACGGGTTCACGCCCGAGGAGGCCGTCCGCCTGGACCGCGCCGCCCTGTTCGCGCTGACCAGTGCGCGCGAGGCGATCGCCGACAGCGGCGTCGCCGACGGGCTCGACCCGGTGCGCACCGGTGTCAGCCTCGGCAGCGCCGTCGGCTGCACCACCGGACTCGACAACCAGTACGCGGTCGTCAGCGATCTGGGCCGGCTCTGGAACGTGGACCACGACCGGGCCGTGTCCCACCTCTACGACTACTTCACCCCCAGCTCGCTGGCCGCCGAAGTGGCCCGTGACAGCGGTGTGCAGGGACCGGTCTCGCTCGTCTCCACCGGCTGCACCTCCGGTCTCGACTCCATCGGTCACGCCGTCGAGTTGATCCGCGAGGGCAGCGCCGACGTCATGGTCACCGGTGCCACCGAGGCACCCATCTCGCCGATCACCGTGGCCTGCTTCGACGCGATCCGCGCCACCTCGACCCGCAACGACGACCCGGCCACCGCCTCGCGCCCCTTCGACCGCACCCGCAACGGGTTCGTCCTCGGTGAGGGCTCGGCCGTGCTGGTCGTCGAGGAGTTGGAGCGGGCCCGCCGCCGCGGCGCCCGGATCTATGCGGAGATCTCCGGATTCGCCAGCCGCAGCAACGCGTACCACATGACGGGGCTGCGCTCCGACGGTGCGGAGATGGCCC
Source organism: Streptomyces sp. NPDC006430 (assembly GCF_040612395.1). NCBI lineage: Bacteria > Bacillati > Actinomycetota > Actinomycetes > Kitasatosporales > Streptomycetaceae > Streptomyces > Streptomyces sp. NPDC006430. The sequence continues at coordinate 41,359 of NZ_JBEXQA010000040.1, read as the reverse complement.
ACGCCATCACCGCCGCCCTCGCCGAGGCCCGCCTGGACGCGTCCGCCATCGACTACATCAACGCCCACGGCTCGGGCACCAAGCAGAACGACAAGCACGAGACCGCGGCCTTCAAACGCAGTCTGGGACAGCGCGCCTACGAGGTGCCCGTCAGCTCCATCAAGTCGATGATCGGGCACTCGCTCGGCGCCATCGGCTCCCTGGAGGTGGCCGCCAGTGCCCTGGCCATCGCGCACGACACCGTGCCGCCCACCGCCAACCTGCACGAGGCGGACCCGGACTGCGACCTGGACTACACCCCGCTCACCGCCCGCGAGCAGCGCACCGACGCCGTCGTCACCGTCGGCAGCGGCTTCGGCGGGTTCCAGAGCGCCATGGTCCTCAACCGCCCGAGTCTGAAGGATGCAGCATGACCGCCGCCACACTCGACCAGTCCGGCGCCCCGGTGAAGACCGCCACCGCCGTCTTCACCGGTGTGGGCGTCACCGCCCCCAACGGGCTGGGCGCCCGGGCCTGGTGGGACGCCGTCCTGCGCGGTGAGAGCGGCATCCGACCGCTGACCCGGTTCGACGCGAGCGGCTACCCCGTACGGTTGGCCGGCGAGGTTCCCGGTTTCGTCGACGAGGACCACGTTCCCAGCCGGCTCCTGCCGCAGACCGACCGCGTGACCCGGCTCTCGCTCGCCGCCGCCAAGGAAGCCCTCGACGACGCGGACGCCGATCCGGCGCAGCTGCCCGAGTTCGCCGCGGGGGTGGTCACCGCATCCTCCGCCGGCGGTTTCGAGTTCGGACAGCGCGAGCTGGAGGCGCTGTGGAGCAAGGGCGGCCAGTACGTCAGCGCGTACCAGTCCTTCGCCTGGTTCTACGCCGTCAACTCCGGCCAGATCTCCATCCGGCACGGCCTGCGCGGACCGAGCGGTGTCATCGTCACCGAGGGCGCGGGAGGCCTGGACGCCGTCGCCCAGGCCCGGCGCCAGCTGCGCAAGGGCGCCGCCCTGATGGTGACCGGCGCCGTCGACGCCGGGATCTGCCCCTGGGGCTGGAGCGCGCACCTGGCCGAGGGCCGGATGAGTCGGGTCCCCGACCCGGCCCGCGCCTACCTGCCGTTCGACGCCGACGCCTCGGGCCACGTCATCGGTGAGGGAGGCGCCCTGCTCGTCCTGGAGGACGCCGAGGCGGCCCGCGCCCGCGGTGCCCGCGTCTACGGTTCCTTCGCCGGCTACGCGGCCACCTTCGACGGCCCGGACACGCCCCGGCTCGTCGACGCGGCCCGCCTCGCGCTGGCGGACGCCGGCTTGGCCCCCGGGGACGTCGACGTCGTCTTCGCCGACGCCGCCGGCGAACGCGCCGCGGACCGCGTCGAGGCCGAAGCGATCACCGCCCTGTTCGGTCCGTACGGGGTCCCGGTCACCGCCCCCAAGTCGATGACCGGCCGCCTCCTGTCCGGAGGCGCCTCCCTCGACCTCGCTGCAGCCCTCTTCACCCTGCGGGACCAGGTGATCCCGCCGACCACCGGTACCGCGCGGCCCGCCGACGACTGCCCTATCGACCTGGTCACGGGCGCCCCGCGGACCGGTACCGCACTGCGCACCGCCCTGGTGCTGGCCCGCGGCCGGGGCGGCTTCAACGCCGCCGCCGTGGTCCGCGCCGCCTGACGCTGCCAAGACCCGAACCCGAACAGCCAAGAGGAGATCCCCATGCGGCACCTGGAGCTGACCGACCTGACCCGCCTGCTGCGCGAGTGCGCCGGCGAGGAAGAGGGCGTGGACCTGGACGGCGACGTCCTCGACATGCTCTTCCTCGACCTCGGTTACGACTCGCTGGCGCTGCTGCAGACCACCGGGCGCATCGAGCGCGAGTACGAGATCACGCTCGACGAGGAGGCCATCGACGAGGCCGAGACCCCCCGCCAGTACATCGAGCTGGTCAACCGGGTGCTCTCCACCCGCGTTTCCGTCTGACCTCCCAGCCCGCGCACCCGCCCCACCCCGCGCACGCCCCGTCACCGGGTCCGCACCGAAAAGGAAGCATCATGACCGCTCCAAGCCGTCGGCGCTTTGTCGCCGGTACGTTCACGGCCGGCGCCGCCGCCGGGCTCGCCGCGGCGGGCATGACGCCCGCCCTGGCCGCCCCCGCGCGGCGCGCCACGGGCACCGGTGCGGGCACCGGTGCGGCTGCGGCCACCGAGCCCGCCGTGGACATCACCGCCGACGACCCGCGCTACGAGGACCTCGCCACCCGCGGCAGCAACAAGCGCTTCACCGCCCGGCCCGCCGCGTTCCGCCTGGCCACCACCACCGAACAGGTCGTCCAGGCCGTCGGCGAGGCCGCCCGCGCGGGACGGCGCATCGCCGTGCGCAGCGGCGGCCACTGCTACGAGAACTTCGTCGGGGACGCCGCGGTCCGCCTGGTCCTCGACCTCGGCCAGATGAACGCGGTCCGCTACGACGAGGCCAAGCGCGCCTTCATGATCGAGGCCGGCGCGCGCCTGATGGACGTCTACAAGACGCTCTACTACGGCTGGGGCGTCACCCTGCCCGGCGGCGCCAGCGCCACCGTGGGTCTGGGCGGCCACATCACCGGCGGCGGATACGGCGCCCTGTCGCGCCGGTTCGGCATCGCCGCCGACCACCTGTACGCCGTCGAGGTCGTCGTCGCCGACCGGTCCGGCCGCGCCCGCGCGGTCGTCGCCACCCGGGAGGCGGGCGACCCGCACCGCGAGCTGTGGTGGGCGCACACCGGAGGGGGCGGCGGCAACTTCGGCGTCGTCACCCGCTACTGGTTCCGCACTCCCGGAGCCACCGGCACCGACCCGGCCGCGCTGCTGCCGCGCCCGCCCGCCACCATCTTGACCAGCGCCGTCCTCTTCCCGCGCGAGGGCATGGACAAGGCCGCGTTCCGTCGCCTGGTGCGCAACCACGGTCTGTGGCACGAACGCAACAGCTGCGCCGACTCCCCGTACGCGGGGCTCTACGGCGGCCTCGTGCTGTTCGGCAAGCTCAAGGAGAACGACCCGGGGCAGAGCGCCATCAGCTTCGCCCACATGGACGGCACCCGCCCCGACGCCGAGAAGCTGCTCGCCGACTACACGGCCGCGCTCACCGAGGGCGTTCCGGTCACCCCGTACGACCTCGGCACCACCCGTGACACCTGGCTCAACGCGACCGTGGCGCTCGGCCAGTCCCAGGACACCGACAAGGGCCGCCAGAAGATCAAGTCGGCCTATCTGCGGCGGGCCTGGACCGAGGCCCAGATCGACGCGCTGTACGCCCACCTCAACAACACCGACCACAGCTACGAGTCGGCGTCCGTGTCGCTCCAGTCATACGGCGGACAGGTCAACGCCCTGCACCCGGCGGCCACGGCCACCGCGCACCGCGACGCCGTCCTCAACGTGATCTTCATGAACACCTGGCAGGACGCGGCCGGCGACGCCGAGAACATCGGCTGGCTGCGGCACGCCTACCGGGACGTCTTCGCCTCCACCGGCGGGGTCCCGGTCCCGGGCCGCGGCGCCGACGGCTGCTACATCAACTATCCCGACGTCGACATGGCCGACCCGGCCTGGAACACCTCGGGCGTGCCCTGGCACCGCCTCTACTACAAGGACAACTATCCGCGCCTGCAGCGGGTCAAGGCGGCCTGGGACCCGCGCGGACTCTTCGGCCACGAGCTGGGCGTCAGCCCCGCCTGAGGCGACCCCCTCGTACAGACAAGGAAACCAGCGTGATCACTTTCATCAACCGATTCGAGGTCACGGGCCCGGCCGAGGAGTTCGAGGAGGCCTTCGAGCGGACCTCCGCGTTCTTCGCCGCCCAGCCCGGCTTCATCCGCCACCGGCTCCTGCACCACATCAACGACCCGGAGCTGTACGTCAACGTCGCCGACTGGGACGACGAGGACACCTTCCGCCGGGCCCTGGCCCAGCCCGAGTTCGTGGCGCACCGCACCGCCCTGCGCGCGCTCAGCAGCAGCGACCCGAACCTGTACACCCCGATGCTGGAGCGCGTCGCGCGCTGAGTGCGGGCTCCACCAGAGTTCGAGGGGGGCTGCGGGAGCGGCTGTCAGGATCGCCCCGGGCGGACCGGACCGTCCGACTCCCGCACGCACCACAGAAGGAAGCTGACGTGGACTCAACCAGGCCGGCAGTCATCGCTGAAGGGCTGCGCAAACGGTACGGCAAGCGGTACGTGCTCGACGGGTTCGACCTCACCGTCGAGCAGGGCACCGTACACGGCCTCCTCGGGCCCAACGGCGCCGGCAAGACCACGTCCGTCGGCATCCTCTCCACCCTCGTCAAGCCCGACGAGGGCCACGCCCGGGTGGCGGGCTTCGACGTGGTCTCCCAGTCGGCCGAGGTCCGCTCCTCCATCGGCATGGTCGGCCAGTACGCAGCCGTCGACGAGGTGCTCAGCGGTCGCCAGAACCTGGTGATGTTCGGGCGCCTGCACCACCTCTCGCCGCGCGGCGCGCGCCGCCGCGCCGACGAGCTCCTGGAGCGCTTCCGGCTCCACGACACCGGCAGCAAGCCGGTCAAGAACTTCTCCGGCGGCATGCGCCGCCGCCTCGACCTCGCGGCCAGCATGGTCCTCGCCCCGCCGGTCCTCTTCCTCGACGAGCCCACCACCGGCCTGGACCCGCGCAGTCGCAACGAGGTGTGGGAAGCGGTCCGCGACCTGGTCGGCGGCGGCACCTCGGTCCTCCTGACCACGCAGTACCTGGAGGAGGCCGACCAGCTCGCCCACGGCATCTCCGTCATCGACAGCGGCAAGGTCATCGCCAAGGGCACGCCCGACCAGCTCAAGAGCCAGGTCGGCGGGGACCGCATCGACGTGGTCGTGCGCCGCGCCGAGGACCTGCCCGCCGCCGCGACCGCGCTCGCAAGGATCGCCCAGGGCACCCCGGACACCGACCCCGACACCCGTCGGGTCAGCATCCGCGTCGCCGAACGCACCAGCGCCCTGGGCGAGACGGTGCGCGCCCTGGACCACGCGGGCCTGGAGGCGGAGGACATCGCCCTGCGCCGCCCCACCCTGGACGAGGTGTTCCTGCACCTCACCGGCCACACGGCCACCCCGGCCGCGGACACGGCCGCAGACGACGCATCCAGCCGAAAGGCAGTCGCCGCATGAGCACGACCACCCCGCTCCCGCTCCCCCAGATGCCCGCCATCCCGCGCGGCCCGCTCGCCCGGCTGCGCTGGGCCGCGGCCGACGGCTGGACCATCACCCTGCGCGGGATGACGCACTGGGTGCGCGAACCGGGCACCCTGGTCGGCGCGCTCGCCTTCCCCGTGCTGATGGTCCTGATGTTCGGCTACTTCTTCGGTGGCGCGATGCAGGTCCCCGGCGGAGGCGATTACAAGGAGTTCCTCGTCCCCGGCATGTTCGTGATGACGATGGTCTTCGGCATGGGCGAGACGGTCACCGCCGTCGCCGCCGACAAGAACCGCGGCATCACCTCGCGCTTCCGGACCCTGCCGATGTCCCCCTCCGCGGTGGTCGTCGGACGCGCCGTCACCGACATGATCAGCTCGGTGCTCGCGCTGGCCGTCCTGATGGGCGTCGGCGTCCTGATGGGCTGGCAGGCCCACGGCAGCCTCGGCGACACCGCCCTGGCCGTCGGCCTGCTCCTGCTGCTGCGCTTCGCGCTCGTCTGGGCCGGCGTCTACCTGGGCCTGCTGATGAGCGGACCCGAGGGCATCACCATGGTGCAGACCCTGGAGTTCCCCATCGGCTTCCTCACCAGCGCCTTCGTCGCGCCCTCCACGATGCCGGGCTGGCTCGGCACGATCGCCGAGTGGAACCCCCTGTCCTCGACCGTGCTCGCCACGCGCGAACTGTTCGGCAACCCCGGCTGGGGCGGGGACTCCTGGATCGCCCAGCACGCGCTGCTGATGGCAGTGGTGTGGCCCGTGGTGCTGTGCGCCGTTTTCTTCCCGCTCTCCGTACGCCGGTTCAGGAATCTGACAACCTGATCGCCAAGAGCGGCGGAGCGGACCAGAACAACCGAGGAAGCGAACGCATGGTGTGGATTGCGCGTGAGCAGGCCGGCCTCCTGGCGCGGTGTGCGACCGTCTTCGAGCCCGGGGACCCGGCCAGGACCGGCCGGATCCTCCTGTGGAACCCGGACGGATCACCCCCGCCCGACGTGCCGGGCGGCCGGGCCGCGGAGGCCGGCCTGCTCACCGCCCACGGTCCGCGCACCCTGCCGGTGCTCCGCCTCGAACTGGCGGACGCGCTGCCCGTACTGGCCCACGCCCGCCGCGCACACGAGGAACAGCGCGGCGGCGCCGACGGGTCCGGCCCCGTGCACCCGGCCGCCGCCTTCTGGGGCGGGGCCCTCGCCCTCGCCCTGCACCTGGCCGCCCGCGAACGCCTGCTGCCCGGCGTCTCCGCCGGCGGCTACGACGCCTGGCGGACCGGCCCCTACGACTCCGAGGACGTACGACGGCTGCGGGAGCTGGCCGCCGCCGCACCGCCCGAGGCGCTCGCGCTGCCCGTGCCCGGCACGGAGCTGCTGCCCGAGGCCGACACGGTGCTGCGCGCCTTCCTGGACGCCGTCGCCGACGTACTGCCGCGTACGGCAGCCGCCGAGGCCGCCACCGGTCGCGCCGCGTTCGCCGCCACCGCCCCCCAGTACGTGCCCCAACTCCGTTCCTGGGCCGAGGAGATCTCCCTCGGCGTCGACTCCGGGGTCCGGGTCTCCCTCGCCGTGGTCGTCGGCGACGGGGCAGCGGAGCCGCTGGTCAGGGTCGAACCGCGGGTGGCGAGCCTCGCCGACCCCACCCTGAGCCTGGCCGCCGCGGAACTCTTCGACGGGGCCCCGCACGCGCTGGGGCCGCGCGCCCAGGCCGATACGGTCCTCGCCGTGCGCCGCGCCGCCGGCGTGTGGGAGCCCCTCCAGCGGCTGCTCCCGGTACCCCGCGAGATCGCCCTCGACGACCGCGAGACCAGGGCGCTGCTCTCCGACGCCGGGGGCCGGCTGCGCGCCCACGGCATCGACGTCCACTGGCCCGAGGACGCGGCCCGGGGCCTGAGCGCCCACGCGCTGGTCGGCGCCGACCGGGTCCCTCCGGCCGATCTGCGCGCGTTCATGGGCGACGGAACCGTCGACCTGCGCTGGCAGCTGCGTCTCGACGGCGAACCGCTCACCGAGGAGGAGACGGCAGCGATCGCCGGCGAGGGCCGTCCGGTGGTCCGGCTGCGCGACCGCTGGGTGTTCGTGCCGGCCGAGCTCGCGCGCAAGGCCCGTACCCGCGAGCTGAAACCGCTCACCGCCATCGAGGCGCTCTCGGTCGCCCTGAGCGGCTTCACCGAGATCGCCGGCGAACGGGTCCCCGTCGTCCCCGGCCCCTGGCTGGTGGCCCTGCGCGCCCGCCTCGCCGAACCCGACGGCGGCGACGAGCAGATCGCCGCGCCCGCCGCCCTGGCCGCCACCCTGCGCGACTACCAGCTGCGCGGTCTGCGCTGGCTGGACCGGATGACCTCCCTCGGCCTCGGCGGCTGCCTCGCCGACGACATGGGCCTGGGCAAGACCATCCAGCTCATCGCCCTGCACCTGCTGCGCCAACAGGACCCGCGCACCCAGGGCCCCACCCTGGTGGTCTGTCCGGCCTCGCTGCTGGGCAACTGGGAGCGCGAGGTGGGCCGGTTCGCCCCCGGCACCCCCGTGCGGCGCTTCCACGGCCCCGGCCGCACCCTGGAGGGCGCCGAGCACGGGTTCGTCCTCACCACGTACGGCACGATGCGCCTGGACGCCGACCGGCTCGCCGCCCACCCCTGGGGCATGGCCGTCGCCGACGAGGCCCAGCACGTCAAGAACCCGGCGTCCGCGACCGCCCGCGCCCTGCGCCTGATCCCGGCCGGTGCCAGGATCGCACTGACCGGCACCCCCGTCGAGAACAGCCTCTCCGAGCTGTGGGCCGTCCTCGACTGGACCACCCCCGGACTGTTGGGCGCCTACGGGAACTTCCGCCGCCGCTGGATGGCCCCGATCGAGGCCGAACGCACGGGCACCGTCGAGGACGCAGGCACCGCCGCCCGACTGGCCGCGCTCGTACGCCCCTTCCTGCTGCGGCGCAAGAAGTCCGATCCGGGGGTCGCCCCCGAACTGCCGCCCAAGACGGAGACGGACCGCCCCGTCGCCCTGACCGCCGAGCAGAGCGCCCTGTACGAGAAGCTCGTACGGGAGGTCATGGCCGAGATCCGCGCCACCGACGGTATCGCCCGCTCCGGGCTGGTCCTGAAGCTGCTCACCGGGCTCAAGCAGATCTGCAACCACCCGGCCCAGTTCCTCAAGGAGGGGGCGGACAAGGCCGCGTCCTCCCCGGAGGGGGGCGCGGTCCGGCTCACCGGCCGCTCCGGCAAGCTGGAGCTGCTCGACGAACTCCTCGACACCATCACGGCCGAGGACGGGGCCGTCCTCGTCTTCACCCAGTACGTCGCCATGGCCCGCTTGCTCCAGGCGCACCTGGACGAGCGGGGCGTCCCGGCCCAGCTGCTGCACGGCGGCACCCCCGTGCCCCGTCGCGAGGAGATGGTCCGCCGCTTCCAGGACGGCGAGGTCCCGGTCTTCCTGCTCTCCCTCAAGGCGGCGGGCACCGGACTCAACCTGACCCGCGCCGACCACGTGGTGCACTTCGACCGCTGGTGGAACCCGGCCGTCGAGGCGCAGGCCACCGACCGCGCCTACCGGATCGGCCAGACCCGCCCGGTGCAGGTCCACCGCCTCATCGCCGAGGGCACCATCGAGGATCGGATCGCCGCGATGCTGGCGTCCAAACAGGAGCTCGCCGACGCCGTGCTGGGCAGGGGCGAGCAGGCGCTGAGCACGCTCGGCAACGATGAGCTGGCGAACCTGGTCGAGCTGAGGAGCACGTGATGGGCGAAGCACACGACGGCGCGCGGGGCTTTGCCGCCTTCGCCGCGCGCAAGGGCGGCCGGGCCCGCGGCAAGTCCTGGTGGGGCGGACAGTTCGCGCAGGCCGTGGAGGACACCTGGCCGGAGGAGGACCCGCTCAAGCGGGGCCGCGCCCTGGCCCGTTCGGGCCGGATCGGCCCGATCACGGTCAGTCCGGGCCGGATCGCCGCGCGCGTCCACGGCGCCGAGGACAGCCCGTTCACCACGGAGCTGACCCTGCGGGTGTTCGAGGACGAGGACTGGGACGCCCTGTGGGAGAAGACCGCGGACCGGCCAGCCGAGACCGAAGCGGTGCTGGCCGGTGAGCTCCCGCCCGACCTGCTGGAGGCGGCCGAGGACGCCCGACTGGGCCTGCTGCCCGGCTACGGGGACCTGGAACCGGACTGCGACTGCGACGAACCCGACCACCCGTGCGCGCACGCGCTGGCGCTCGCCTACCAGTTCTCCTGGCTGCTGGACGAGGAGGAGGCGCTCCTGCTGTTCGTCCGGGGGCGCGACGCCGAGGAGGCTGCGGAGGAGCTCAAGTCGGTCCTCATGCTGCGGGCCATGTTGTCGATGGACGACGCGGAGGACGCCGACGATACGCAGGACGCGGAGGACGCCGACGGGGCCGGGGCGCACGACGCGAAGGACGCCACCGGCCGGCACCAGCCCGGCACCCCGGCCGCCGAGGCCTACGCCCGGCCGGCCGTCCCACTGCCGCCGCTCCCCCCACTGCCCGCTGCCGCCGCCCCGGTCGAGGAGCCGGAACAAGTCACCGGGATCACCGCGGACCCGCTGGAACGCCTGGTGGCCGATGCCGCGGTACGCGCCCGCGCGCTCCTCGCCTACACGCACGGCCTCACCGACGAACCGCCCCGGCCGCTCGACGCCTGGCAGGACACCGTACGCATCGCCGCCACCCACCCCGATCCGCGGGTGCCCGAGCGGCTGCGCGCGGCCTCGGACCGTCCGGCCGAGCTCGACCGGGCCGCACAGGCCTGGCGCTACGGAGGCGCGGCGGGCCTGCGGACGCTGGAAGAGCCGTGGGATCCGCCGGCCCAGGAGACGGCACGGGCCCGTACGGCCCTGGCGACCGCCTGGGAGGCCGACGAGCTGCCCGAGCTGGAGGTATCGGGCAACCGCTGGACGCTGGGCGGTCGCGGCCTCCAGCTGCGCCGTGGGCGCGACGGGCGCTGGTACCCGTACCGCGAGCGCGAAGGCGTCTGGTGGCCGGCCGGCCCGCCCGACGCCGACCAGGCCCTCGTCCTCGCCGCCCTGCTGGAGGACGACGGCCGCTAAGCGGGCTCGGGGAAGTGAGGCACGCCCCCACCCCGCCCGGCACGCACTCTCGCCGCACCGGCCGAAGACCCGAGTACGTCCAGTACAAGGGCCTTCAGCCGGCATACCGAGAGCACGCACCGAACGACGCGGAAACGCACCTCACTTCCCCAAGACCGCTCAGCGCTGTGACCGGAAGGTTCGCCGGTGGGCCCGCGGCGTCGGGTGCGGTGCATCGCAAGGCGGAGGGCCACGACTCGTACGGGACGTACGTACGTGGTGCGACAACGCGGCGAGGCGCCGTGCCGGGCGTCGCCCGCCGGTGAACCCTTCCGGTCACCGCACCAGGAAAACGGTCCGCGCACAGGCCGCCAGCGGGACTCCGATGATCCTCCAGTCGCCGAAACCACGATCGGGACGAAAGGTTCGAGCGTGAGGACCGGAAGGAGTCCAGGCCAGTGAAGAGCGCAGGCACCGCGGCCGACCGCACACCCCGCTCCCTCACCGACGGCATCCTCGCCCAGGCCCGGCGGAGCCCGCGGGCGACCGCCTTGGTGTGGCGCGACGAGGAGATCAGCTACGGCGCGCTGCTGCACCGGGCCGCCGCCGAGCGGACCCGGCTGGCCCGGATTCCCGCGGGCACCCCGTTGGGGGTGCCCGCCGTGAAGTCGCCGGCGACCATCGCCCTGGTGCTGGCCGCGCTGCTGGAGCGCCGGCCGGTGCTGCTGCCCTCGCCGCTGCTCGGCGCGGACGTACTGGAGCGGCTGTACCGGCAGGCGGGCGTCGAGCACGTCCTCACGCCGCTGGACACCGGGACCTGGGAGAGCGGGCGGGCCCGCTTCGCCGACGCCGCACCGTCCGAGGGTGCGGCCGAGCCCGCACTGCTGTTGACCACCTCCGGCTCCACCGGCACCCCCAAGATCGTGCCGCTGCGGGCCGAGGCCGTAGACCGGTTCGCCCGCTGGGCCGCGGACGCCTTCGGGATCGTCCCCGGCACCGCCGTCTTCAACTACGCGCCGCTCAACTTCGACCTCTGCCTGCTCGACGTGTGGACCACGCTGGCGCACGGCGCCAAGGTCGTGCTCGTCGAAACCGACCGGGCGACCCACGGCGGCCACCTGCTGGACCTGCTGCTGCGCCACCGGCCCGAAGTCGTCCAGGCGGTGCCGCTGTTCTACCGGCTGCTGACCGATGCCGCCCGCGAGAGCGGCGCCACCGTCCCCGGCGTACGGCACGCCCTGTTCACCGGTGACGCGCTGCCCGCCCCGCTGCGCGCCGGGCTGCCGACCCTGCTGCCCGGCGCCCGGCTGTACAACCTCTACGGCTGCACGGAGACCAACGACAGCTTCCTGTACGAGCTGACCGGCGCCGAGGACCCCGCCCTGCCGCTGCCGCTCGGCTCCCCGCTGCCCGGGGTCGGCGCCCTGCTCGTCGGCGCGGACGGCACGGTGGTCGAGGGCCCGGGCACCGGCGAGCTCTACGTCACCACGCCCTTCCAGACCGAGGGGTACCTGGGCGCCGCCGCAGGGTCGGCCGCTTTCGTGGACCACCCGGCCGGGGCCGACCGGCGTCGCTGGTTCCGCAGCGGCGACCTGCTGACCCGGTCCGCCGACGGCACGCTGAGGCTGGACGGCCGCACCGACTTCCAGGTCAAGGTCCGCGGTGTGCGGATCAACCCGCAGGAGACCGAGCACGTCCTGCTCGAACACCCCGGCGTCCTGGAAGCGGCCGTCCTGGCGCTGCCCGATCCGGTGGCCGGCCGGTTGCTGCACGCGGTGGCCCGGCGCGCACCCGGCTCCGACCTCAACAGCCTCACCCTGCGCGGACACCTGGCCCGGGGCCTGCCCCGGGCCGCGATCCCCTCGGTCCTGCGGATCACCGACGGCCCGCTGCCACGGACCTCCACCGGAAAGGTCGACCGCGACCAGGTCGTCCGAGCCCACTTCACCAAGGAGAACTGACATGCAACGCATCCAGGCCATCAAGGAATTCATGGTCCGTGAGTTCCTGCCGGATGTACCCGCCGGCGAGCTGGACGCGGACCTCGACCTGCTGGAGAACGGCGTCGTCGACAGCCTCGGCCTGCTCAAGGTGATCGCATGGCTGGAGGACGTCCACCACATCAACACCGACGAGTTCGACCTCGACCCGGAGTCCTTCCGCTCGGTCGCGGCCATCGACGCGTTCATCGCGGACGCGTCCCGACAGCAGGCGGAGGCCGCGTAGCCATGCACGACGCCGTCGCCGCCGTCATCGGGCAGGACCGGCCGGTGGACCTGCCGATGTGGAGGTCGTTCTGGGACGGGCTGCACGAGCGCGGGCTGCGCCGGGGCGAAGCCGTCGCCCTGCTCGCCTCGCTCTCCACCGCGCTGCCCGGCCGCACCACGCTGACCGCCCTGCTCGACTCGCTGGCGGAACGCCGCCCGGGGCACGCGGGAAGCGGCCCGGGGGCCTTCGACGGCGCGGTCAACATCGTCGGCACGGGCGGCGGCCCGCGCACGTTCAACATCTCCACCGCGGCTGCCCTGGTCGCCGCCGCGATGGGCACCCCGGTCGTCAAGACCGGCTCGCGCGCGTACACCTCGTCCATGGGCTCGATCGACCTGCTGGACCGCCTCGGCGTTCCGCTGACCGGGTCGTACGAGGAGACCCACGCGATGCTGGAGAGCTGCAACATCGCCTTCGCCGGGTTCTTCGTCTACCCGGCGGAACTGGCCCTGCTGGCCCGCGCCGTCCTGCCGCTGGACATCCGCACTCTCGGCCGCAGCATCAACGCACTCGGCCCCTTCCTCGCCGACATGCCGGTCTCCGCCCAGGTCACCGGCGTCTCCGACGCCCGCCTGGCGTCCGCCCTGCGGACCGCGGCCGCGCACACCGCCCGCGGCACCGGCCGCCGGGTGTGGCTGGTCGGCAACGAGCTGGGCGCCGACGAACTGCTGGGCTGCACCACGAACCGGGTGCACGCCCACGAGGCCGACGGGGAGGACGAGTTCACCCTCGACCCGACCCTGCTCGGGCTGCGCCCCGGCACCCTGGAGGGGCTGCGCCCGCGCGGCGCCGATCCGGCGGCGTACTTCCGCGCCGTGCTCGGCGGCGAAGCGGGCCGGGAGGCGGAGGACACCGTCTGCCTCAACGCCGCCGCACTCGCCGTCGCCGGCCGCACCACCGGCGACTGGCACGAGGCACTGCGCTGCGCCCGGACGGTGATCCACGACGGGGGCGCGCTGGCGCTGCTGGAGCGACTGCGGACCCGGGCGGCCGTCCATGCCTGAGCAGTCCCCGTTCTTCGCCGGGCGCGGGCCCGGCCGCCCCGGCCTGGCGGTCTTCCTCAACGCGGGGGACCCGCCGCTGGACCTGCTGCCCGAGCTCGCCGCGATGCTGGACGAGAACGAGGTCGACTGCCTGGAACTGGCCGTGCCGTTCCCCGACTCGGTCACCGACGGCCCCGTCGTACGCCGCTCCGCCGACCGCGCGCTGGCCGCCGGGACCGGCCTGGCGGACACCCTGGCCGCCGTGGCCCGGATCCGCCCGGGCCTGCGCCACCTGAAGATCGCGCTGCTCGCCGACTGGAGCCACACGGTGCGGGGCACCGCACCCGCGGACTTCGCCTGCGCCGTCCGCGACGCCGGCTGCGACGGGCTGCTGCTGCACGGCGTACCGCCGCGGCTGCGCGCCGCCCACTACGAGGCCGCCCACCGGGCCGCACTGCCGCTGGTCACCACCTGCTACGCGGTCTCCGACGCCGAGGCCCTGGCTGCTGCGGCCCGGGACGCCTCCGCCTACCTCTACCTGGTCGCCCACTACGGGCGCAGCGGCACCTCCGCCGCACCCGACCACGCCCGGCTCGCCCGGGCGCTCACCGCCTTGCGCGCTGCCTGTGCCGTCCCCGTTGCCGTCGGCTTCGGGGTCAGGACGGCCGAGGACATCGCGCTCCTGGCGGGCCTGGGCGCCGACGCGGCCGTCGTCGGCAGCGCCGGCGTGGCCCGCATCGAAGCGGCACTGACCCAGGACCGCGATCCCGTCGAGGAGTTCGCTTCCTTCGTACGGGAACTTCGTACGGCCGGCGAGACCGTCCGTCGGCCCGATCCAGCAAAGGAGTCCCACTCATGATCGTTCGCAAGCTCGACGAGGTCACCACCGTCGACTGGGGCAACGGCCTCAGCCGCCGCTTCCTCACCCAGCAGGACGGGGTGGGCTACACCGTCACCGACACCATCGTCCGCGCGGGCACGAAGTCCCGCCTGGAGTACCGCAACCACATGGAGAGCTGCTACTGCATCGAGGGCAGCGGCGAGGTCATCGACACGGCGGGAAACTCCCACCCGATCACCCCGGGCACCCTCTACGCGCTCGACCGCCACGACGCCCACTGGCTGGTCGCCTCCCCGCACGAGGACCTGCGCCTGGTGTGCATGTTCACGCCCGCCCTGCGCGGCGACGAGGTCCACGACCTGGACTCCGCCGAATACTCCCACTACTGAGCCGATGACCGACTGGACTGCGGACCAGCAGGCCCTGCGCGACGGCCTGGCGCCCTGGCTCGAAAAGCTGAGCGCCGGGCACGTCGAGCGGGACGCCGAGGCGGCCTTCTCCCGGGAGAACTGGGCGGCCGTCGCGGCGACCGGCATCCTGGGCCTGCCCTTCGACGAGCAGTGGGGAGGGCTGGGCCAGTCCCTGCTCACCACCATGTACGTGCTGGAGGGACTCGGCGAGGGCTGCCGGGACGCCGGCCTCAACTTCTCGGTGTGCACGCACATCGTCTCCACCGGGGTGCCTCTGCACCGCTTCGGCTCCCCGGAGCTCAAGGCGCGCTTCCTGCCGGGCATCTGTTCGGGCGAGCTGATCGGCGCGCACGCCATCAGCGAGCCCGACAGCGGCTCCGACGCGCTGGCCATGCGCACCCGCGCGGTGCGCGACGGCGACCACTTCGTCCTGAACGGCAGCAAGGCGTTCGTCAGCAACGGGCCGGTCGCCGACCTGCTCACCGTGTACGCCCGCACCAGCGAGCGCCCCGGCCCGCTCAGCATCACCGCATTCCTGGTGGAGCGCGACACCCCGGGCCTGACGGTGGGCGGTCCCATCGCCAAGATGGGCCTGCGCACCTCGCCGCTGAGCGAGCTGTACTTCGACGACTGCCGGGTGCCGGCCTCCCAGGTCGTCGGGCGCGTCGGCGGCGGCTTCCTGGTGCTGGACCACGTGATGCGCTGGGAGATCCTGTGCTCCTTCGTGATCAATGCGGGGGAGATGCGCGACCGGGTGACGCGCTGCGTGGAGTACGCCCGCAACCGCACCCAGTTCGGGCAGCCCATCGGCTCGTACCAGGCCGTGTCGCACAAGATCGTGGACATGGAGGTGGGCGTGGAGACGGCCCGGCACTGGCTCTACGGCACCGCCGAGAAGATGGCCGCGGGGGAGAACGTCACCTGTGACATCGCCATGGCCAAGCTGGTCACCAGCGAGGCCAACGTCGCCTCGGCGCTGAGCGCCGTACAAATCTTCGGCGGCAACGGCTACATGGCCGAGTACGGCATCGAGAAGGAACTGCGCAACGCGGTCGCCGGGACCATTTACTCCGGCACCTCGGAGATCCAGCGCAACCGCATCGCCTCGCTGCTCGGCCTGTGAGGCGACCGCCCACGACCCCGACCGGAAGCAGAGTCCACCCATGAGTACCCCGCCGACCGGGCCCGCCGCGCTCGCCGCCACCGACTTCATCGACCACGACTCGGCCGAGGTCCGCGCGTTCGTGGCGCGCGCCGTGCCGGCCGACGCCACCACTCCCACCGCGCAAGCCGTCGCGCTGTACTACGCGGTCCGCGACCGGATCCGCTACGAGGTCTACGGGGCGGACCTGTCCCGCACCGGCCTGCGGGCCAGCAGCGTGGCCACCTCCCGCTCCGGCATGTGCCTGCACAAGTCGGTGCTGTACACGGCCGGACTGCGGTCGCTCGGCATCCCCGCGCGCCTGGTGCTGACCGACGTGCGCAACCACCTCGCGTCCGGCCGGCTCAAGGAGCTGCTGGGCGGTGACGTCTTCCACCAGCACTGCCTGACCTCGGTGCAGTTGGAGAACGGCTGGGTCAAAGCCACCCCGGTGTTCAACAAGACGCTGTGCCGGCTCTACGGGATGGCCCCGCTCGACTTCGACGGGACCGCCGACAGCCTGCACCACCCCTTCGACCTCCAGGGCAGGCGCCAGATGGAGTTCCTGCGCTTCCACGGGGAGTTCGACGACCTGCCGTACGACGCCGTGCTGGCCGATCTGCGGGCCGCCCACCCCGACCTGATCGGCCCGGACGGCACCGCCTTCACCGCGGGCTCGCTCGTACGCGACGCCCGGCAGGGCCCGTCCACGGCCGCGGCTCCGGCCGCGGCGGCCTAGTGCTCGTCAAGTTCTGCGGGGCCACCAGCACCGCCGAGGTCCGCCACACGGCCACCGCCGGCGCCGACCTGGTCGGGCTCTGGTACCGGGTGCCGGGCGGCCCCGCGGAACTGTCCTGCGAGCAGCTGACCGCACTCGCCACCACCGCCCACGCGCACGGCGTCGCCCCGGTGCTGGTCACCTTCGGCACCGATCCCGCCGTACTGCTGGAGGCGGTCCGGACCGCCCGCATCCCGTGGGTGCAACTGCACGGCTTCCAGAGCCCCGGGGTGGTCCGGGCGCTGCGCCGCGGCGGCCCGCCCGGCCTGAAGATCGCCAAGGTGCTCCACCTGAAGGACGGTGCGTGCGTCGAGGACGGCCTGACCGGCGCGTACGAACGGGCGGGCGCGGACTGCTTCCTGTACGACGCGGTCGGCGCCGACGGCCGCCTCGGCAGTACCGCCCGGACGCTGGCCGACGGCGCCGTCACCGCGCTCGCCGACCGGACCGGGCTGCCCTTCCTGCTGGCCGGTGGCCTGCGCGCGGACAACCGGGACGCGTTCGCTGCCGCCCGCGCCCATCCGCGCTTCCTCGGCATCGACGTGGATTCGGCCGCCCGGGACGCCCGGGGCCTGCTGGACGCGCAGCGCGCCACCGCCGTCACCCGTGCCTGGAGGACCCGATGACCGCCCCCACCGACTCCGCGGCCCCCACCGCTTTCACCGACGCACTCGCGGCAGCCCATCGCCCCCTGATCATGGAGGTCAAACGGCAGGACGCCGACGGCCGCGACCTGACCCGCGGACGCCCGGTCGCCGAGATCGTGCGCGGCTACGAGGAGGCGGGCGCGCCCTGCATCTCGGTCGTCACCGGCCGCTGGTTCGGCGGTACGGAGGACCTGCTGGCCGAGGTCGCCGCGCTGACCCGGCTCCCGCTGCTGCGCAAGGACTTCATCACCGGCCGCCGTCAGCTCGAACGCACCCGCGCCCTGGGCGCGAGCGCGGTGCTACTGACCGCCAAGGTGCTGCCCGCCGGTGCGCTGGCCCGTCTCACCGACCAGGCCCTGGAGTGCGGCCTGACCCCGTTCGTCGAGGTCGCCGATGCCGCCGAGGCGGCGGGCGTGCACCGCGGCGCGCAGTGCGTGGTCGCGGTCAACAACAAGGACATCACGACCCGGGAGCGGCTCGCGGGCGATCTGGACCGGGGCGCGTCCCTGCTGCCCGAGTTGCTCCGTACGGGCACCCGCTTCCCGGTCAGCGCGAGCGCCATCGACACGCCCGAGCGGGCGGCGGCACTGGTGCACGCCGGTTTCCGCGCCCTGCTGATGGGCACCTCGCTGCTCGCCGCGCCCAGCCTGCCCGACTGGTGCGCCGCGTACGACACGGCCCTGCTCCGGGCCCCGCACACCGACCGGGAGGTGTCCGGGGATCCGGCGCGGGCCCTTCAGCGCCGGCGGCCCGCCGGCTGAGCGGCCTTGCCGCGCGCGGTACGGCCCCAGGGCTTGTACACCGAGACCACCGCGGCCACGGTGAGCAGGACGAACAGCGCGGGCACGCTCCACACGAGGAAGTCCCCGGCCCCGCCGGGGTCCGGTGCGGCGCCGCCGGCCGTGGCCGTGCGCTCGCTGGCCCGCATGACGGTCGGGTGGATCACGAACCACGCGAAGAACGTCATGAACAGGGTGATGACCCACTTGACGATGATCCACCAGTGCAGCAGCAGGCCCCACTTGGTCCCGCAGGACAGCAGGACGCCCGTGATCGCGGCGGCCAGGCTGAAGACCGTCACGCTCGTGTCGTCGAAGACGTACATCGCGTAGTAGACGCCCTTGGCGATGGCAGCGTCGTCCGTGGTCACCCCCATCACCGCGAGCACCGCCATGGAGAGGGACAGGCCGACCCAGCCGACCGACGTGACCACGTGCACGGCGAGCGTCAGCTTGCGGGCGCCCCGGCTCAGTTCGAACTTCTTCCCCTTCGGGCGGGGGGTGGTCTCGCGCGCCGTGCGGGACGGTGCGGCGTCGTGATCGGTGGCGGGGGACAAGGGCGACTCGCTCTCTGTTGCGTATGGAAAAGTCACTGCCGCGGCGCCGCGGGGGAAGGGTGCCGCGGCAGCGACTCTGTACACCGTACAGAGTGAATCTGTACGGTGTACAGAGTTACCTCTTCAGAAAGGGGCTAAACCAGTCATGGGCAAAGAAGTTGGCCGAAAGATGGACCCGGCGCGCACGTTGGCCCTGTTGTGGCGCACCCGGGACACGGACGCCTCAGTCCCCGTCCGACCCGCCCGCGGCCCTCGCCAGCAACTGACGGTGGACCGCGTCGTGCACGCCGCGATCGCCCTCGCGGACGCCGAGGGACTGGCCGCGCTCTCCATGCGCAAGGTGGCGGAGCCGCTCGGCGTCTCCACCATGACGATCTACACGTACGTCCCGGGCCGCGCCGAACTGGTCAACTGCATGCTGGACGAGGTGCTCGGCGAGTCGCCCTCCCTGGCCGGCGCGGCACACTGGCGCGAGGCCCTGGAGACCTACGCCCACGGGAGCCGGGACATCGCCCGCCGCCACCCCTGGGTGCCGCCGCTGTTCTCCTCCCGCATGCTGATGGGCCCGAACGAGACCGCGGTGTGGGACGCAGTGCTCGGCGCCGTCGCCACCACCGGCCTGCCCGAACGGGACATACTCACCGTGGTCCACCTGGTCAACGGCTACGTCCGCGGCGCCGCCCAGCAGTCGGCGGACGCCGAGGGCGACGAGCGCCGCTCGGGGCTCAGCTACGACGAGTGGTACGAGCAGAGCGGCCCGCTGCTGGAGCGGATGATCCCCTTCTCCCACTACCCCAACCTCACCCGGGTGTGGCTGTCGGGCGTCTTCGAGGAGCCCGGCGCGGGCCTGGGCGCCGACGGCGGGTTCGAGTTCGGACTGCAGCGCGTCCTCGACGGCATCGAGCAGTACGTCGACGAGCACGGCAGCCCGCCCCGACGGCGGCGTACGGGCCGGCGGGCGGACGACGTTCCGACCGGCTGACGGCGCGCACCCCCCTCGACCCGCTCTCCAAGCACCCTCCAGGTCCGCCGCCCACGCTGGCAGCACAACTGACCGAGGTGCCCGGGGAACCGGGCGTGAACAGGGTGGAGCAGGCGAGTGACAGTACTGGTGACAGGAGCCACGGGTTCCGTCGGCCGCCACGTGGTCGGCCGCCTCGTCTCCGCGGGAGTGCCGGTACGGGCGCTCACCCGCAACCCGGCCACCGCGGGCCTGCCGGACGGGGTCGAGGTCTTCGAGGGCGACCTCGACCGGCCCGAGACGCTGCGCGCGGCGCTCTCCGGCGTCGAGCGCCTGTACCTCTTCCCGGTGCCCGAGACGGCCCGCGAGGTCGTCGCCGCCGCCAAGGAGGCCGGGGTCCGCAGGATCGTCGTGCTCTCCTCGTCCTCCGTGCTCGACACCTCCGGAGACAACCACAGCGGTGAGCACCACCGCACCGTGGAGCGGGCCGTCGAGGAGTCCGGCATCGACTGGACGTTCATCCGCCCGGACGAGTTCGCCACCAACGTGCTCTGGAAGTGGGCCCACTCCATCCGGACCGAGGGCATCGTCCGCGCCCCGTACGGGAACGCCCCGCGTGTCCTGATCCACGAGGCCGACGTCGCCGCCGTCGCCGCGACCGCCCTGCTGGAGGACGGGCACGCCGGCCGGGCGTACGTGCTCACCGGCCCCGAGGCCGTCACCCAGGCCGACCAGGTCGCGCAGATCGCCGACGCCATCGGCCGCCCCGTCGCCTTCGAGGAGATCACCCCCGACCAGGCCCGCCAGTTCATGGGACAGGTCATGCCGGCGCCGGTCGTCGAGATGGTCCTCGGCTACCTCGCCGAGGCCGTGGCCCACCCGCCCGTTCCGGTGGACACCGTCGAGCGGATCACCGGCCGCCCCGCGCTGACCTTCGCGCAGTGGGCCGCCGACCACGCCGGCGACTTCGCGCCGCTCGCCCAGGAGGTGGCCGCATGAGCACCGCATCCGCCGAGCGCACCGCCGCCGAGCACGCCGCGACCACCGAGCGCACCGCCGGCGCCAACACCCTGGTCCGGATGATCGGCAGCGGCGAGCCCGAGCAGCAGATCGTGTCCGCCGGGGGTACCCGCCCCACCGCGGGCAAGGGCAAGGTCGTCGTCGAGGTCGAGGCCGCCGGCGTCTCCTACGCCGAAGTGCAGATGCTCCAGCACCTGCACCCGTTCCCGCCCAAGTTCCCCTTCGTGCCCGGCTACGACCTCGTCGGCACGATCGTCGAGGTCGGTCCCGGCGTCGTGGGCTGGACGGTGGGCGACCGGATCGCCGCCATGCCCCGCCAGGGAGCCTGGCAGCGTTTCGTCGAACTGCCCGCAAAGACGCTGGCCGGGGCGCCCGCCGGCCTGGACGCGGCCCTGGCCGTCTCGCTGGTGACCAACGGCGTCACCGCCTACCAGATGCTGCACCGTCTGACGAAGCTGGAGCCGGGCCGGACCGTCCTCGTCCACGGCGCCAGCGGCGGCGTGGGCGCCCTGCTCACGCAGCTCGCCGTCCACCGCGGCCTGCGGGTCATCGGCACCGCTTCGGCCGCCAAGCACGACACGGTGCGCGGGTTCGGCGCCGAGCCGCTCGACTACCGCACCCCCGACCTCGCCGCGGCCGTGCGGACGCTGGCCCCGCAGGGCGTGGACGCCGTCTTCGACCACATCGGAGGCTCCGGGCTGGACGTGGCCTGGAAGGTGCTCGCCGAGGGCGGCACCCTCGTGTCCTTCGACTCCTCGGTGGCGGGCTACCGGCCCGGTCAGTGGTTCCGGCCGCACGTGCCCGCGCTGCGCCGTACGGTGGCCCGCTGGTTCGCCCGGCACCTCGGCTTGACCGGTGGCCGCCGGATGACCATGTACTACGTCAAGCCCGGCGAGGACTTCAACACCGACTACGCCGAACTGTGCCGGCTGACCGCCGAAGGCGTCCTGCGCCCGCAGATCGCCGGCCGCCACCCGCTGGACGGCGCCGCCGCCGCGGTCCGCGCCCTTCTCGACGGCGCCACCGTCGGCAAGCACGTCCTGATCCCCTGAAACCCCGTACGCGTATCCCAGAGAAGGAATACCGGCCATGTCCCTCACCCTGACCGAGACGACCGACGGCGCCACCGCCACGCAGAGCGTCCAGCAGCGCAACAAGGAGATCGCACTCGCCTGCGCCGCCGCCTGGAACCGCTGGGACCTGGACGGCATCCTCAGGCACTGGGCCCCGGACATCCGGCACTTCTCCGAGGACCGCCCCGTCGACACCCAGCAGATGATCGGCGCCATGCGGGGCGGCCTCGCCGCCTTCCCCGACCTCCACCTGGACGTCAAGAGCGCCGTCGCCGAGGACGACCGGGTCATCCTGCGCATCACCGTGACCGCCACCCACCTCGGCGAGTTCTTCGGCAAGGCCCCCACCGGCCGCAAGGTCACCTGGTACATGCTGGAGGAGCTCCGCTTCGACGAGGCCGGCCAGATCATCGAGCACTACGACGTCTTCAACTACCTGCCGATGCTGAAGGAGCTGGAGTTCGTCGGGGCGGACGTGCTGTGACCCCGGCCGCCCCGGCAGCCGTGGCGGATGCCACCACCACGGAGGTCGCGGACGGGGTGTACGCCTACGTCCAGGGCGACGGCGGCTGGTGCCTGAACAACGCGGGCCTGGTCACCGGCGGGAACGGGCAGAGCCTGCTCGTGGACACCGTCGCCACCGAACGCCGCGCCCGCAGTCTGCGGGCCGAGGTGCTGCGGATCGTCCCCGAGCCGCCGCGCGCCCTCGTCAACACCCACTTCCACGGCGACCACACCTTCGGCAACTACCTCTTCCCCGAGGCCGTGGTGATCGCCCACGAGCAGACCCGCACGATGATGGACCTGGCGGGACTCCACCTGACCGGCCTGTGGCCCGACGTGTGCTGGGGGGACCTGGAACTCAGCCTCCCGGACATCACCTTCAAGGACGCCCTGACCCTGCACGTCGGCGGCGTACGGGCCGAACTGCTGCACCTGGGGCCGGCCGCGCACACCACCAACGACACCGTCGTGTGGCTGCCGGAACAACGGGTGCTGTTCGCCGGTGACCTGCTGATGTCGAACGCGGCCCCCTTCTGCCTGATGGGCTCGGTCGCGGGCTCGCTCGCCGCGATGGAGCGGCTGCGCGCCCTGGGCGCCGAGACGGTGGTCCCCGGTCACGGCCCGGTCGGCGGGCCGGAGCTGATCGACGACAACGAGGCCTACTTCCGCTGGATCGCCGGGCTCGCCGAAGGCGGGGTCGCGGCCGGCCTGACCCCGCTCGAACTCGCCGCCGAAGCGGGCGAGGGCCCGCTGCCCGGCCTGCTGGACGCGGAACGTCTCGTACCGAACCTGCACCGGGCGTACGCCGAGCTGGCCGGCGCGGCCCCCGGCGAGCCGCTGGACGTCGGCGCCCTCTTCCAGGAGATGGCGCGGTTCAACGGCGGCCTGCCCGCCTGTCACGCCTGAGACCCCCGCGCCACGGGAACACGGACGGGGCCGGAACCGCACCCGCGGTTCCGGCCCCGTCCGTGCGTGCGCCCGCCCGGTCAGGCGGAGGGGACGTCGATGCCCTTCAGGAACGTCGCGAAGGACTGCAGCCCCGGGTGCTCGGCCCGCAGCGCCGCGATGTCCGCCCGGTACCCGTGGTCCTGGAACCACTCGAACATCAGGGCGATCTCGGGCCCGTTGGGGATGTACGGGTTGTTCGCCACCGCATCCAGCGGCAGCTCCTCGAAGCGCGCCGGCAGACCGCTGCGCTCGGCGAAGGCCTGCGCCACCTCGGCCGCGGTCAGCTCGTCGCCGGCGATCTCCACCGCGCGGCCCACGTACTGCTCCGGCTTGTCGAAGGCCTCGGCGGCGAAGAAACCGATGTCGTCCACGGCGATGAACTGCACCCGGGTGTCGGCCTTCAGCGCCAGCTGCACCACCACGGTGCCGTCGACCACCTGCGGACCGTGCGCGGCGAAGTTGTCCATGAAGAACGTCGGCCGCAGCACCGTCAGGGGCAGGCCCTGCCCCTCCAGGTACCGCTCGATGCCGCGCTTGGAGTCGAAGTGCGGAACGCCGCTGTGCCGCTCGGCGCCGCCCACCGAGCTGTACACCACGTGGCCGATGCCGGCCGCCTTCGCGGCCCGGGCCAGCGCGCGGCCCTGGCGGACCTCGCCGCCGAGCCCGGCCGGCGTCATGAAGTTCTGTACGGAGAACAGGCCGTGGAAGCCGTCGAACGCCGTCCGCAGGGAAGTCTCGTCGTCGAGGTCGCCGCGGACCAGGTTCACGCCCAGCTCCGCCAGCGCCCGCGCCGGCGCCGAGGACGGGTCACGCACCAGAGCGGACACGGCCCGGCCGCGGCGCACCAGCTCACGGGCCACCGCGCCGCCCTGCAGACCGGTCGCGCCGGTCACCAGGATGTCATTCATCTCAATCCCCCTGAAGTTCGATTGCGGCTGGCTGCTCAGCCGAACAGGGCCGCGTTCTCCACGGCCCACTCGCGGAAGGGGCGCGGTTCGCGCCCCGTGAGGTCGCGCACCACCGACGTGGGCTTGGCCCACGGCACCTCGGGGCTGTGCAGGGCCGCGACGTTGGTTTCGGCGGCCGGACGGTCGCCGGTGATCCCGGTGAACACCGCCACGACCTCCTCGGCGGGCGCCACCGAGAACTCCAGCTCCCGGCCCAGCACCTCGCCCAGGATCCGCGCCTGCTCCTCGGAGCTCAGCGTCTCGGGACCGGTCAGCAGGTACGACTTCCCGGTGTGGCCCTCCTCGGTCAGCGCGACCACCGCGACCGAGGCGATGTCGTACTCGTCGATCGGGGCACCCGGGTTGTTGCCGATCCAGCAGCGCACCGCGCTGTTCTCGCGGACCGTCTTGATCCACCAGGACGTGTTGGCGTGGAACGGGCCGGGCCGCAGGAAGGTCCACGGCACGCCGGACTCCTCGATCGCCACCTCGGCAGCCCGGTGCTCGTCCGCGATCCCGTGCGGCAGCGGATGCTCGATGCCGCCCGAGGAGAGCAGCACGATCTTGGAGGTGCCGGCCGCCCGGGCCGCGGCGGCCACGTTGGCCGCCTCGCCGCCCACGTCGCCCGAGAGCACCACCAGCGCGGCGGTGACGCCCTCGAAGGCCGCGGCGAGCGACTCGGGATCGGCGGGGCTGCCCGCCACGACCTCGACGCCCTCGGGCAGGTTCGCCTCCTGCGGCGTGCGGCTGAGCGCACGCACCGGGTGACCCAGCGCGAGCAGCTGGTCGACGGCCTCCCGGCCGACCTTTCCGGTGGCTCCGGTGATCAGAAACATGTCAGTCCCTCCAGCCCTGCGGCTCGGGCCACGGGGAGCCGAGCTGACGGTACGTGCCCTGGTAGTCGGGCCAGTCGCGGTGGTCGCGGATCTTGCCGTCGACGAAGCGGATCAGGTGGATCTGCTCGCCGGAGAAGACCCGGCCGGTGGGGGCCATGCCGACCAGCTCGCCCACATGGCGGCCGTACAGCACGAGGTAGGCGCGCACCCAGTCGCCCTGCTCCTCCAACTGCACCTCTTCCAGGCGCGCTTCCTCGGAGAAGGTCATCCGCAGCCACTTCACGGCCATGGCGAACGAATCGGGGCCGCGCAGGTCCATGTGTTCCATGGTCGCCGGATTGAGATAATCCGGGTGAATGTATTCCGCAACGTCCGCGGTATTTCCGGTGTTGTAAGCCTCGACCATGCGGCGTACCGCGTCTATCTGGGCGCTCATCGCATTCCCTCCACGGAATTTTCCTCCAGCTCTCCGGTTCCTTTGTCATCTTGCGGCGCAAGGCTGTGGCCGGACAAGCTCCGGATTTCCGAAAAGCCCCCACCACCAGGGGGTTTCGAAGTCCTCTGGGAAATAATTCGATGCCGTGCGCAGCAGTCTTCGACCGGATCTCGAAGGCTGCTCCACCACCACCCGGTCCGCCCCCCGCACGATGAGTGCGCATGGCCGACCGGCCGCCCGACGCACCCCGGAGCTGAATGTGGAAACTGCCACCGCCACCGACACCTACAAGACGAAGGTCACCGCCGCCTTCAACGGGGCCGCGGCCGCCTACGACCGCCTCGGCGTGGAGTTCTTCACCCCCATGGGCCGCCGGCTGGTCGAACTGGCCGCGCCGGGCACGGGGGAGCGGGTGCTGGACATCGGCTGCGGCCTGGGCGCCACCCTGCTGCCCGCCGCCAGCCTGATCGGCCCGAACGGCACCGCCCTGGGCATCGACATCGCCGACGCGATGATCGAGGAGGCGGGCCGCGAGGCGGAGCGCCAGGGCATCACCAACGTCGAACTGCGCGTGATGGACGGCGAACACCCCGACCTGCCGGCCCGCTCCTTCGACCTGGCCCTCGGCAGCTACAGCGTCATCTTCCTGCCCGACGCGCGCGCCGCCCTGGCCCGGTACGCGGACCTCCTCGCCGACGGCGGCCGGATCGCCTTCACGAGCCCCGTCTTCGAGCGCGACACCTTCCCCTTCCTGCCACCGCTCTTCACCCCGCTGATCCCGTTCGAGCTGCTCCAGTACCTGCCGGAGTCCTGGCACCCCGAGCAGCTGCGACGCCAGCTGCACTCCTGGCTCGAAGACCCGCGCGACCTGACCGCCGCACTGGAGAAGGCCGGCTTCACCGACGTCGAGATCACCGACGAGCCGGTCCTGATGACGGCCGAATCCGGCGAGGCCTGGGTCAACTGGTCGCACACGCAGGGCATGCGGCTGCTGTGGCAGCACCTGCCGCAGGCCGAGGCGACCGCCCTGCGCGAGCGCCTGATCACCGCCCTGGACGCGCTGCGCACCGACGGCGGCCCGGTCCTGATCGAGGTCCCGGTCCGCTACGTCACCGCCAAGGTCGCGCGCTGACCCACGGCCGGACGTGCGAAGGGGCCGCCCGCGCGGTGCGCGGGCGGCCCCTTCCGCATGCTCGTGGACGCGCCGGTCAGGTGACCGACAGCGCGCCGTCCACCGCCAGCACCGTGCCGTTGGCGTACGCCGCCTCGGGACGGGTCAGCTGGACGATCCACCAGGCGATGTCCTCGGGCCGGCCGACCCGGCCCGAGGGGATGCGCCCGGCCATCTGCTCCAGGAAGCCGCGGTAGGCCTCCTCGGGCATCCCGGCCCGGACGCCGACGCCCGTGTCCACCACGCCCGGAGCGATGCCCACCGAGCGGATGCCGCGCGGCGCGAGTTCCACGGCCCAGGTCCGGGTGAGGAAGTCGAGGGCGACCTTGGCCATGCCGTACACCGAGTTCTCCGGCCAGGCGCGCAGCCCCAGCGAGCCCGCCGAGCTGACGTTGACCACCGTGCCCCCGGTCGCCTCCAGGGCGTCCAGGGCGGCCCGGGTCAAGAACACCGGCGCGATCAGGTTCGTACCGAGCTGGGCGCGCACGGAGGCCCGCTCCAGCCCGTCCAGGGACGCGAAGCCAGTCACGGCCGCGTTGTTGACCAGCACGTCGAGCCGGCCGAACGCGCGCAACGCGCTCTGCACGATCAGCTCGGGCGCATCGTCGTCCTGGACGTCCGCCGCGAGCACCCGGATGCGCTCGTGGCCGTCCGCGGTCTCCTTCAGCGTCGCCTCGCCCCGGCCGACGACCAGTACGTGCGCGCCGTCCTCGGCGAAGGCGCGGGCGGTCGCCGAGCCGATCCCCGTACCGCCGCCGGTGACGACGACGGCCTTCGTGACGGAGGAGTGGATGTCCGTGGTCATCGGCTCAGGAGCACAGCGCGATGTTGACACCACGGATGACGGCCTGCTCCGCGTCGTGCCCGAAGTCCTTGTCACCGATCGTGAACGACAGCTGGACGCGGTGCTGGAGGTCGCGGGTGGTGGCCGCGAAGGTGGCGTAGCCGGGGATGCCCGCGCCGTG
The DNA here is from genome assembly GCF_040612395.1 of Streptomyces sp. NPDC006430. Lineage (NCBI taxonomy): Bacteria > Bacillati > Actinomycetota > Actinomycetes > Kitasatosporales > Streptomycetaceae > Streptomyces > Streptomyces sp. NPDC006430. The sequence goes on along the minus strand of NZ_JBEXQA010000040.1, from coordinate 13,914 downwards.
GCCCCACAGGTCGAGGTCGGCGTCGTTCTCCAGCTTCATGATGCCGAGACCGTAACCGATGCCCATCGGCAGGTTCTCGATCATCTCCTCCGGGAGCGGGGTGGTCATCTCGGTGAACTCCGCCTCCGCCAGCAGCTTGCCGCTGAACAGGGCCGAGAAGAAGGTGTCGAGGTCACGGGTGGTCGAGATGATCTCGCCCGCGCAGCCGGCCTCCGACGGGTTCATCAGCGTGACGTCCTCGGGACGGCCGCCGATCTGCATGTAGCCGCGGGCGTGCGGCTCCGGGATGTTCGGGTCGTCGCCCGGCAGGACCGTCTCGGTCAGCTCCAGCGGCTCCAGGACGCGCTCGGTGATCTCGACGCGGTACGAGCGGCCGGTGACCTTCTCGATGAGCAGCCCGATGATGAAGTAGTTCGTGTTGCAGTACGCGAACTTGCTGCCCGGCTCGAACTCCAGCGGCTTGGCCGCCGCGATGGCGATCAGGTCGGTGGGCTCGTAGTGCTTGTAGCGGTCGCGCAGGAAGCGGTCGCCCGGCTTCTGGAACGAGTCCATGTAGTTGTACAGACCGCTGGTGTGCTGCATCAGGTTGCGGATGGTGATCTTCTCGCCGTAGGGCAGCAGGCCCGGCAGGTAGCTCTCCACGGTGTTGTCGAGGACGATCTTGCCCTCGGCGACGAGCTGCAGCACCACGACCGACACGAACGGCTTGGTGATGCAGGAGATGCGGAAGCGCCCGTCCTCGGGAACCGGCCGGTCGGTGCCCAGCTCGGCGATGCCCGACGTCACGACGAACGTGTCGTCGCCCCGGGCGACCCGGAACTGGACTCCCGCGGCACCGGCCTCGACGAGGCGGTCCGCTGCGCCCTGTACGGCCTCCTGAAGGGCCGAGACCTCCGGCCGGGCGATCGTCGTCTGCGACATTTCGGCAAACCTCCACAGGTGGCAGTTCGGTTGGGATGTACGGGTGGTGAGGTGCAGTGGTTCGTTCCACGTACGCCCCAGAGCCTGCTCATCCCGGATGGAGGTGCGGCGGGGCGCCGCTGGAGTGCTGGTCAGGCCAGGTCGTCGCGGGTCACCCGGCGGGTCGCGACCTGGAGGGCGCCCTCGACGCGGACCAGCACGTCCTCGCAGACGCACACCCGGTGCACCTGGGAGTCACCGCCGATGGTGGAGGCGTAGACGATCGCGTACGAACGCACGTCGATCGCGGCGTCCGGGCGCTCGGAAACGTCGAACATGCCGATGAAGTGGCGGTGGCGCTGACCGGCCTCGGCCAGTTGGGCGGCGGTGCGGCTGGTGGCGGCGACCAGGCCCGCCCGGCCGCGCACCGGCTCCGGCAGCGTCGGCACGTCGAAGGTGGCGTCCTCGGTGAACGTCTCGGCCCAGCGCTGGGACTCGCCGAGGTCCAGCAGCTGCATCTGGTGGGCGTAGAACTGCTGGACCTCGGCGTAGAGCGTGCCGAAGGCCGCGGCGGCCTGCTGTCCGATGCCGGCCTGGATGGTCATGGAGGACTCCGATCTCGTGGGTGGCCCCACCGTCACCGCAGCGGGTCGAGCGGGGTTCGAAGACGCCTCAAACCGATCGGCCCGCCCCGGAGCCGTTCCCCCGGCGCCGCTGGCCGCCCCGCCCCCGCCGCTGCCGGCCCTCAAGCGCCGTTCGTGCGGCCGTCGAGGCGGCCAGGACACGGTCGGAGCATCAACGCCGTTCTGGAGGTAAACCGATGACGACAGAGACGAAGCCGGTAGCCCTGGTCACCGGGGGCACGAGCGGGATCGGACTCGCCGTGGTCCGCGATCTCGCCCGCCGCGGCCACCGCGTCTTCCTCTGCGCCCGTACCGAACAGCAGGTCAAGCAGACGGTGGAGGACCTGCGGGCCGAGGGCCTGGAAGTCGAGGGTGCGGTCGCGGACGTCCGCGACGCCGCCTCCGTCAAGGCGCTCGTCGCCGCCGCGGTAGAGGCCTTCGGACCGATCTCCGTACTGGTCAACAACGCCGGGCGCAGCGGTGGCGGCCCGACCGCCGACATCACGGACGAGCTCTGGTACGACGTCATCAACACCAACCTCAACAGCGTCTTCCTGCTGACCCGCGAGGTGCTCAAGCACGGCGGTCTCGAAGGCGCCCCGTACGGCCGGATCATCAACATCGCCTCCACCGCGGGCAAGCAGGGCGTGGTGCTCGGCGCCCCCTACTCGGCCTCCAAGCACGGCGTCGTCGGCTTCACCAAGGCACTCGGGAACGAGCTCGCCCCCACCGGCATCACCGTCAACGCGGTCTGCCCCGGATACGTCGAGACCCCGATGGCCCAGCGCGTGCGCTCCGGCTACGCGGCGGCGTACGACACCTCCGAGGAGCAGATCATGCAGAAGTTCACCTCGAAGATCCCGCTCGGCCGCTACTCCACCCCCGAGGAGGTAGCCGGTCTGGTCGGCTACCTGACCACCGACGTGGCCTCGTCCATCACCTCGCAGGCGCTCAACGTCTGCGGCGGCCTCGGCAACTTCTGATCCGGAAAGCAGGATTCAACGATGTCCGCTGAGCGTGTGCACCGCACGACGCACGAGGTGACCCTCGCTGCCCCCGCAGGGGTGGTCTACGGCCTCATCGCCGACGCGGCCAAGTGGCCGCTGTACTTCCCCCCGAACGTCCACGTCGAACAGCTGGAGTCCGACGGCTCCCGCGAGCGCCTGCGCATGTGGGCCACCGCCAACGGCCAGGTCAAGTCCTGGACCTCGCGGCGCACCCTGGACGTCGCGGAGCGCCGCATCGAGTTCCGCCAGGACATCCCGGCCTCGCCGCTGGAGTCGATGGGCGGCACCTGGATCGTGGAACCGCAGGGCGCCGCCGCGAGCCGGCTGGTCCTGCTGCACGACTTCACGGTCGCCGGCGACAACCCCGACGACGTCTCCTGGGTCGAGCGCGCCACCGACACCAACAGCCGGGCCGAGCTCGGCAACATCAAGAAGCTCGCCGAGGGCTGGGAGCGCCTCGACGACCTCGTGATGTCCTTCGAGGACTCCGTCCGCGTCAACGGCCCGGCCGAGCGCGCCTACGAGTTCCTGCACCGCGTCCAGCACTGGCCCAAGCTGGTCCCGCACGTCTCGCGCCTCGACGTCACCGAGCCCGAGCCGGGCGTCCAGGTCATGTCCATGGACACCCTGACCGCCGACGGCAACTCCCACACCACCGAATCGGTCCGGGTCTGCTTCCCGCACGCCCGGCGGATCGTCTACAAGCAGACGGCGACGCCCCTGCTGATGTCGGCCCATACCGGCGAGTGGTCGCTCGTCGAGGACGAGACCGGCGTGACCGTCACCTCGCAGCACAGCGTCGTGCTGCGCGAGGAGAACATCACCCGCGTCCTGGGCGCCGAAGCCGGCATCGCCGAATGCCGCCGCTACGTCCGGGAGGCGCTCGGCCGCAACAGCACCGCGACCCTCAACCTCGCCAAGGCCTACGCCGAGTCCACGTCCGCGCCGCTGGTCCTGGACGCTCCCAGTCCCGCCTGAACCGTCGTCGCACCTCACGCAGGCGCAGCCACGGTCCTCCACGTGCAGCCCCGGTCTTCCAGGCCGGGGTTGTCCTGCGTGCTCCTGCGTGCTCCTGCGGCGCCCGGTGCTCCGGCCCGACCGGCCCCCAGGAGCGCCGCTCGCAGGCACTTCCGACACACCCGAGGAGAGGTATGAACCCCAACACGATCACTGCCGAGGAGAGGGACGCCGCGGCAGGTTCGCCGGCCGGACCGCTCCCGTGGCACCTCGCCCTGGTCAGCGGGACCAACGGGGCCTCCCTGGACGCCGGACTCGCCGCGCTGGGGAGCGCCCCCGCCGGAGCTTCCCCGGTCACCACCCCGGTGACCCGGCGCACGGTCGGCGCGGGCCCCGGCACGCACCGCGGCGCCGTCCTGACCGGCCCCGAGGGCCCGTTCGAGCTCGGCGCCGAGGAGACGGACGCCACCGCCGCACCGCTGGCCTTCCTCTTCCCGGACCTGGGCGGCCACTCCCTCGGCATGGGCCGCGACCTGTACCGCGACTTCCCGGTCTTCCGCGCCGAGGTTGACCGCTGCGCCGAGCTGCTGGCCCCCGAACTCGGCCTGGACATCCGCGAGGTGATCTTCCCGCCCACGCTCGATCCGACCACTGCCGATCCGGTCGCCGTCCCCCGCACGGCCCCGACGTACGGCACGGACCTGCGCCACGACAGCGGCCACGACAGCGGCCACCACCGCGGGCCGACGAGCCCCGAGGAGCGCCGGCTGAACGCCACGAGGCTGGCCCAACCCGCGCTCTTCGTCATCGAGTACGCCCTCGCCGGACTCTGGTACAGCTGGGGCGCCCGCCCGGCCGTCCTGACCGGCTACGGCCTGGGCGAGTACGTCGCCGCGACGCTGGCCGGCGTGCTCTCCCTCAAGGACGCCCTGACCCTCGTCGCTCACCGCGCCGCCCTCATCGACGCGCTGCCGCCGGGCGCCGCGCTCGCCGTCACGCTGCCGGAGCCGGACGTGTGCGCGCTGCTCGGCCCTCACCTCTCCCTCTCCGCCGTCAACGGCGCCGACTCCTGCGTGGTGGCGGGACCAGAGGAGGACATCGCTGCGCTGGAGACCTCCCTGCGCACCCGTGACGTCGCGCACCGCCGCGTCAGCACCACGCACGCCTTCCACTCCAGGATGATGGAGCCGATCGCGGACCGGCTGACCGAGCTCGTACGGACCCTGAGGCTGAACGCGCCGAGCGTCCCGTACCTCTCGAACCTGACCGGCGTGCTCGTCACCGACGAGCAGGCCACCGACCCCGGCTACTGGGCCCGTCACCTCCTCGGCCCGGTCCGCTTCGCCGACTGCCTGCGCGCCGTCGGCGAGGACCACGTCCTGCTGGAGGCCGGACCCGGCCGGACGCTCAGCGGCCTGGCCGCCGACGTCCGCGGCCACGCCACCGGCTCCGTCGTCGCCTCGATGCGCGACCCGCGGGAGCGCCGCTGCGACACCTCCCTCGCCCTAGAGGCACTGGGCCGGTTGTGGCTGGCCGGCGGCGCGGTGGACTGGACGGTCTTCCCGGCTAAGGCCCTCGCCACCGAGGGCCCCACCACCCCCACCACTCCGGCTGCCCCGGCGGTCCCGACCGTGCCTGGCCCGGCCCGCACCGTCGAGGACGGGCCCAGCGCCACCGAGCAGGAGCTGCACGCCCTGTGGGCCCGGCTGCTGAAGACCGAGGAACTCCCCCGAGACGTCTCGTTCTTCGAGATCGGCGGCACCTCACTGCTGGCCAGCCGCCTGATCCTGCGCATCACGCGCGCCTTCGCCGTCGAGCCGACGCTGCGCCAGATCTACGAGTGGGGGACGCTCACGCGGACGGCCACCGCCATCGACGCGCTGCGCGCCGGCCGGGACCCGCAGGAGGCGCTGGCCGGGGCGCTGGTCGGGGCGCTGGCCGGGGACGCGTCCGCCGCCGCGCACACCGGCGGCTAGACCCGTCGCGCCGGCCCGTCCCGCGGGGTGGGCCGCCCACTGGCGCGGGCCGCCCACCGGCGCGGTCCGCCCACCGGCGCGGTCCGCTCCGCCTCAAGCTCACCTCCAGAGCCCGCGGTGAGGGTGGGTAACCGGGTCAGCCCGGGTGGACGGCGATCGGCTTGCACGAACGGGGCCGACCACCAGGGCCGGCGACCGACAGGTCACAGGGACGTGGGCCGACCGCCGTGCGCGGGGCGGCCCTTTCCGCCATCGGGTGATCCGGCTCGGACCGGCATCGAGCTTCAGGGAAGTGCAGATGAGCTTTGCCAAGGTGAGCAGCGACAAGGGTTCCGCCCAGGCCGACACCACGTCCGGCCCGGAGACCGGCGCCGTGACCGCCGACGGCATCGCCCACGTGCTGCGCAGCGCCGTCGCCGAACTGCTCGAAGTGACCCCGGAGGCCGTCGACACGACCCTCCCCCTGCGCGACATCGGACTGGACTCCGTACGCATCCTGTCCCTGCTCGCCCGGCTGTCCACGTGGCTGGGGCGCCCCGTCCCGGCCTGGGCCGCCTGGCAGTACCCCACCGTTGCCGCGCTCGCCGGCCACCTCGCGGGCGACGCACGGTCCGCGGCGCCCGGCGTCGGGTCCGCCCGCACCCTTAGTCGCGCCCGCGCACAGGAGCCCGTCGCCGTCGTCGGCCTCGGCTGCCGGCTGCCCGGCGGGATCGAGACCCCCCACGAGCTGTGGCAGAGCCTCCTCGACGGCGTCGACGCCGTACGCGAGGTCCCCCGCGACCGCTGGAACGCCGACGAATGGCTCGACCCGGACCCCCGCGCCCCCGGCCGCATGACCACCCGCTGGGGCGGCTTCCTCGACGACGTCGCCGGCTTCGACGCCGAACTGTTCCGCATTTCGCCGGCCGAAGCCCGCCAGATGGACCCGCAGCAGCGGATGGCCCTCGAAACCGCGTGGGCCGCGATCGAGGACGCCCGGATCGTCCACGACGACCTCGCGGGCAGCCGTACCGGGGTGTTCATCGGCACCATGGCGCAGGAGTACCACCTGGCCACCGGCGCCGACCCGGAGAACATCGAGACCCACTCCGCCGTCGGCTGGGACAACTCGATCATTCCCGCCCGCATCGCCTACACCCTCGGCCTGCACGGCCCCGCCCTCGCCGTCGCCACCGCCTGCAGCTCCTCGCTGACCGCCACCCACCTCGCCGTCCAGAGCCTGCGCTCCGGCGAGTCCGACCTCGCCCTCGCCGGCGGCGTCAACATCATGCTCAGCCCGAACACCACCGTCGCCATGACGAAGTTCGGCGGCATGAACCCCGACGGTCAGTGCCGCGCCTTCGACGCCGACGCCGGCGGCTACGTACGAGGCGAGGGCTGCGGCATCGTCGTCCTGCGCCGCCTCTCCGACGCGCTGGCCGCCGGCGACCGCGTCTACGCCGTCATCCGCGGCAGCGCAGTCAACAACGACGGCGCCTCCAACGGCCTCACCGCCCCCAACCCGCAGGCCCAGGCCGAGGTGCTGCGCGCCGCCTGGCAGGACGCCGCGGTCGCCCCGCGCCACGTCTCGTACGTCGAGGCCCACGGCACCGGCACCCTCCTCGGCGACCCCATCGAGGCCGAGGCCCTGGGCACCGTCTTCGCCGAAGGCCGCGAGGAACCCCTGCGGATCGGCTCGGCCAAGACCAACTTCGGCCACCTGGAACCCGCCGCGGGCGTCGTCGGCCTCATGAAGACCGCCCTCGCCCTGCACCACGGCGAACTCCCCGCCAGCCTCCACTTCGAGAACCCCAACCCGCACATCGACTTCGCCGCGAACCGCCTCGAAGTCGTCGCCGACCGCCGCCCGTGGCCCCGGACCGGCCGCCGGTACGCCGGCGTCAGCGGCTTCGGCTTCGGCGGCACCAACGCCCACATCGCCCTCGAAGAGGCCCCCTACCGGCGGCGCCTGCTCGTGCCGCTGGCCGCCGACACCGACGAGAACCTGCGCGGGGCCGCCGAGGCCCTGACCGCCCGCGCCCGCAGCGGCCTCGGCTGGTACGTGCCCGAAATCCTCTCCCGCGGCACCGGCGCCCAGCGGATCGTCGCCGCAGTCACGCACCCCGACGAACTCGCCGGCGCGCTGCGCGAACGCCTCGACACCCGCACCCCGCGCACCCCCGGCACCCGCCCCGCACTCGCCTTCTTCTTCTCCGGCCACGGTTCCCAGTGGCTCGGCATGGGGCGCGACCTGCTCGCCGAACCCGCCTTCCGGGCCGCCCTCGACGCCTGCGACACCGCCCTCCTCCCCGTCACCGGTTGGTCCGTCACCGAGGAACTGCTCGCCGGGCCCGACAGCTCCCGGCTGGACCGCACCGACGTCGTCCAGCCCGTCCTGTTCGCCGTCCAGGTCGCCCTCGCCCGCACCCTGGAAGCCTGGGGTCTGGAACCGGGCACCGTCTTCGGCCAGAGCATCGGAGAGGTTGCCGCCGCCGTCGTCGCCGGAGCCCTGCCGCTGACCGAGGGCGCCCGACTCATCGGCACCTGGTCGCAGCTCATCGCCGAACGCGCCAGCGGCCACGGCGCACTCCTCGTCTGCGAACTCCCGCTGGAGCAGGCCCGCGAGCTCGTCACCCGGCACGCCGGCAGGCTCTCCCTCGCCGGACACCTCGCCCCCGGCCAGACCGCCCTGTCCGGGCCGCTGGACGCGGTGGCCGCCCTGGAACGCGAACTCGCCGGGTCGGGAGTGCGCTGCCAGCGCGTCCACATCGACTACGCCTCGCACAGCGAGCAGCTCACCGACCTCGCCCCCGAACTGGAACGCCGCCTGGGCACCCTGCGCACCCGCGCCGCCGCCATCCCCTTCTGGTCGACCGTCACCAACGGCTTCACCGACGGCACCGGCCTCGACGCCGCCTACTGGGCCCGCAACATGTGCGCGCCCATGCTGATCGCCGAGGCCGTCACCGCGCTCGCCGACGAACGCGGCCTGGCCATCGTCGAGATCGCCCCGCACCCGGTCGCCCGGCACTCCCTCAAGCGCACCCTGACCGCACGCGCCGAAGCCGTCACCGCACGTACCGCAGGCCCCGCAGCTACCGCAGGCGGCGACGTCTCGGGCGCCGCCCGGGCCCAGGTGCCGGCCCCCGGCACGTCCATGGTGTTGGTCACCGGCCGCCGCGACCGTCCTGCCCGCCGCTCCCTCGAAGAAGTCGCGGCCCGGCTGTGGTGCGAGGGCTTCGACGTCGACTGGGGTGCCGTCACCGGCCGCCGCCAGAGCCCCGCCGTCACCGCACCCGTCGCCGTGACCGTCTCCGGCAAGAGCGCCGAGGCCCTCGCCGCGAACGCCGCACGGCTCGCGGACCGGCTGGCCGGCGCCAACGCCACCACCCTGCTCGACGTCGCGTACACCGCCGCAGGCCGCCGCTCCCACCTCGAACACCGCGCCGTCGCCGTCGCGAGCTCCGCCCCCGAGGCGGCCGAGGCCCTGCGGGCCCTGGCCCAGGGCGCGCCGCACCCGGTACTGACCGAGGGCACCGCCCGCCAGGGCGATCTGGCCGTGCTCTTCACCGGTCAGGGCAGCCAGCGGCTCGCCATGGGACGCACGCTGTACGGCGCCTTCCCCGTCTTCCGCCAGGCCTTCGACGAGGTGTGCGCGGAACTCGACCGCCACCTGCGGATGCCCCTGGTCGCCGTTCTGTTCGCCGACCCCAAGGGCGCCGACGGAGCATTCGTCCACGAGACCGAGTTCACCCAGCCCGCCTTGTTCGCCGTCGAGGTCGCCCTGTTCCGCCAGTGGCAGGCCTGGGGGGTCGAACCGCGGGTGCTGGCCGGCCACTCGGTCGGCGAGCTCGCGGCTGCCCACGCGGCCGGCATGCTCGGCCTCTCCGACGCGGCCCGCCTCGTGGCCGCCCGCGGCCGCCTGATGCAGGCCTGCGAGCAGGGCGGAGCCATGGCGTCCGTCGAGGCGTCCGAAGCCGAGGTGCTCGACGTCCTCGCGGGCGTGGACGGCCGGATCTCGGTCGCCGGACTCAACGGCCCCCGACAGACGGTGATCAGCGGCGACGAAGCGGCCGTGGCAACCGTCGTCGGCCACTTCCGCGGCCGGGGACGACGCACCCGCCGGCTGGAGGTCTCCCACGCCTTCCACAGCCCGCACATGGACGGGATGCTCGACGCCTACCTGGACGTGGCGCGGCAGTGCACGTTCGAAGCCCCGCGGATCCCGCTCGTCTCCACCGTCACCGGCGCCTGGACGGGCCCGGACCTCGCTGCGGGCGAGGGCATGCGCGCGCCGGAGTACTGGGTCCGCCAGGTCCGCGACACCGTGCGTTTCCTCGACTCCATGGCCACCCTGGAGGGGGCGGGCATCGCCCGCTACCTCGAATGCGGCCCCGCCGCCGTGCTGTCCGCGATGGGCGCCGGCTGCATCGAGCGCGAGGCCCCCTTCATCGCCTCCCAGCGGGCCGACGGCAGCGACGAGGCCCGCACCCTCGTCCAGGCCCTCGGCGCGCTCCACGCCAGCGGCCAGGACGTCGACTGGTGCAAGGTGTTCGCGAACACCTCCGCCACCGTCACCGACCTGCCCACGTACGCCTTCCAGCGCGAGCGGTACTGGATCGACGCCCCCGACCGGGCCCGCCGCGGCCGGCCCGGCGCCGACGAGGCCCTGTGGCAGGCCGTCGGCAGCGGCGCCGCGGACCGCGTCGCCGAACTCCTCGGCGTCACCGACAGCGTGACCGACAGCACCGCCGTCGCCGCCCTGCTGCCCCACCTCGCCGCCTGGCGCGAACGCCAGGACCACGCGGACACCATCGCCGACTGGCTCTACGAGCAGACCTGGGAACCCACCCAGGAGCCCCCCGCAGCCCCGTCCCCCACCAGCCCGTCCCCCACCAGCCCGGCCGCCGCGGTTCCGGCCCCCACTGGTCCGACTGCCGCCAGTCCGGCTGGCGCAGGCCCGGGCGCCGTTCGCGGTCATTGGGTGTTGGTCGCCCCCGCTGCGGAGCGCGACCTCGTGCGTGCCGTTGCCGAGGCGTTCGCCGCCGGCGGTGCGACCGTCCACCACCTGCCGGCCCACGACGAGCGCGCCGCCTACGGGGACCTGCTCGCCGGGGTCACCGCGGAACTCGGCGGTGAGCCCCTCGCCGGCGTACTCGCCCTCACCCCCGCCGACACCACCGCGCACCCCGTCCACCCGGCCACCACCACCGGCGCCGCCCAGACCCTGGCCCTCGTCCAGGCCCTCGGCGACGCCGCCGTCCGCGCCCCGCTCTGGCTCGTCACCCAGGGCGCGGTCCACGCCGAACCGGCCGATCCCGCCCCCCGCCCCGAGCAGGCCCTCGCCTGGGGCCTGGGCCACGTCGTCGCCCTGGAACACGGCGCCCGCTGGGGCGGCCTCGTCGACCTGCCCGCCGACCCCGCACAGGCCCGCGCCGCGGCCCCGCGGCTCGTCGCCGCCGTCACCACCGCCACCGCCGGCGAGGAGCACCTCGCGCTGCGCCCCACCGGCCAGTACGTCCGCAGGCTGCGCCGCACCACCCCGCCGGCCACCACCCCCTGGACCCCCCGCGGCACCGTCCTGATCACCGGCGGCAGCGGCGCCCTCGCCGGCCACCTCGCCCAGCGGCTCGCCGAGCGCGGCGCCGAACACCTCGTCCTCGTCTCCCGGCGCGGCTCCGCAGCCGCAGGGGCGGCCGAGCTCACCGCCCGCCTCGAATCCGCCGGCGCCCGCGTCACGCTCGCCGCCTGCGACCTCACCGATCGACAGCAGACCCAGCGACTCCTGGCCGACCTCGACGCCCAACAGCCGCCGCTGCGCGCCGTCTTCCACACCGCGGGCATCCTCGACGACCGGCTCCTGGACCGGCTCGACACCGGGGCCCTCGCCGCCGCCGCGGCCCCCAAGCTCGGCGCGGCGCGCCTGCTGGCCGAACTCACCCGCGGACACGACCTCGACGCGTTCGTCCTCTACTCCTCCGTCGTCGGGGTCCTCGGCAACCTCGGCCAGGCCAACTACGCCATGGCCAACGCCGCCCTCGACGCCTTCGCCGAAACCCTGCGGGCTGACGGCGTCCCGGCCCTCAGCCTCGCCTGGGGGCCCTGGGCCGACGGCGGCATGACGCACGGCGCCGCCGAAGCCCAGTTGCGCGCCGCCGGACTCGCCCCCATGGCCGTCCCCCGCGCCCTGACGGCACTGGACGCGGCGCTGGCCTGCGGCCGTTCCCTGGTCGTCGCCGACATCGACTGGAAGCGGGCCGCCGCCGGCTACACCGAAGCCCGCCCGCGCCGTTTCCTCGACGAGGTCCCCGAGGCCCGCGCCGCTCTGGAGGCGCGCAGCGCACCGGTCACCGCCGCCGACGGTACGAACGCCTTCCTGAGCAACGTCGCGGCCCTGCCCGAAGCGGACCGCGAAGCCCACGTGCGTGCCGTGCTCGCCGCCGAGGCCGCCGCCGTGCTCGGCGTCAAGAACCCCGATTCCCTCGACCCGGAACGCGGGTTCAAGGACCTGGGCTTCGACTCGATGATGTCCATCGACTTCGCCGGCCGCGTCCAGAAGCGCACCGCCGTCACCACGCCCAAGACGCTGGTGTTCGACTGCCCGAACCTGAACACCGCCACCGCATGGCTGCTCGCCGCACTCGCCCCCGCCGCCCCGCGGGCCCGGCAGGACGACCGTCACGGCGACCGGCCCGCCGGCCGCCGTACGGACGAGCCGCTCGCCATCGTCGGCGTCGGCCTGCGCATGCCCGGCGGAGCCCACGACCTCGACAGTCTGTGGACCGTCCTCGCCGAAGGCCGCGACACCGTCACCACCGTGCCCGCGGACCGCTTCGACATCGACGCCTTCTACGACGCCGACCCGGACGCGGAAGGCCGTACGTACGCCCGCCACGCCTCCTTCCTCGACGACGTGTCCCACTTCGACGCGGCCTTCTTCGGCATCAGCCCGCGCGAGGCCGAGCCGATGGACCCCCAGCACCGCCTGCTCCTCGAAGCGGCCTGGACCTCCCTCGAAGACGCCGGGATCCGGCCCCGGGAGCTGCGCGACTCCCGTACGGGCGTCTTCGTCGGCGCAGGCGTCGGGGAGTACGGCAAGTACCGGCAGGGCGGGGCGCCCGACACCTACACGCTGACCGGCACGCTGCCCAGCTTCAACGCGGGCCGTCTCTCCTACCACCTCGGCCTCCAGGGCCCGGCGCTGTCCGTCGACACCGCCTGCTCCTCGTCCCTGGTCGCCCTGCACCTGGCCTGCGAGGCGCTGCGCAGCGACGAGTGCGAACTCGCCCTGGCCGGTGGCGTCCAGGTGCTCGCCGACCCGGGCGCGTTCATCGCGCTCAGCCGCTCGCACGCGCTGGCCCCGGACGGCCGCAGCAAGACCTTCTCCGCCGAGGCGGACGGTTACGGCCGCGGCGAGGGCGTCGGCATCCTCGCCCTGATGCGGCTCTCGGACGCGCAGGCGCAGAACCGGACGGTCCTCGGCGTCATCCGGGCGACCGCCATCAACCACGACGGCGCCAGCAGCGGCATCACCGCACCCAACGGCACCTCCCAGCAGAAGGTCATCCGTACCGCCCTCGAATCGGCCGGCCTCGCACCCGCCGACGTCGACTACGTCGAATGCCACGGCACGGGCACCTCGCTGGGCGACCCGATCGAGGTGCAGGCGCTCGCCGCGGTCTACGGCGAAGGCCGTACGCCGGGGCGCGAACTCGGACTGGGCACGGCCAAGAGCGTCATAGGGCACCTGGAGTCGGCGGCCGGGGTCGCGGGCGTCTGCAAGATGCTCGCCTCCTTCCGGCAGGACGCCCTTCCGGCGACCCTCAACAGCTCACCGCGCAACCCGAACATCGCCTGGGACGAACTCCCGGTCCGGGTCGTCGACTCGCTCACGCCGTGGGAGCGGGACCTGTCGCGTCCGCGCCGCGCGGGCGTCTCCGCGTTCGGTCTGAGCGGTACGAACGCGCACGTCGTCATCGAGGAACCCCCGGCCGCTGCCCCGGAGACGGAGACGGAGACAAAGACGGAGGTGACCGCGTCGTCGTACCCGGTGGTCGTGTCCGGTCGTGACGAGGTTGCGCTGCGGGAGCAGGCGGGTCGTTGGGCGGACTGGCTGGAGGGTCGTTCCGAGGTTTCGGTGGCTGATGTGGCGGTGACGGCTGCTCGTCACCGTTCGCATTTCGAGTCACGGGCGAGTGTGGTCGCTGCGGACTCTGCTGCTCTGGTGGAGGCGCTGCGGGCGCTGGCCGAGGGGGTTTCCCACGATGCGGTGGTGACGGGTTCGGCCGCCCGCCGGGGCAAGGTGGTGTTCGTCTTCCCGGGTCAGGGCAGCCAGTGGGTGGGTATGGGTCGTGCGCTGTTGGCGGAGAGTGGGGTCTTCCGGCAGGCGGTCGATGCGTGTGATGGGGCGTTGCGTCCGTTCACGGGTTGGTCGGTGCGTGAGGTGTTGGCGGGGGAGGAGGGTGATCATCC
>NZ_JBEXQA010000039.1:0-48142 GCF_040612395.1 Streptomyces sp. NPDC006430 | reverse complement strand
CGGCCCGCGCGCTCACCGTCGCGAACGACTTGGAGTGCTGGGCGATCCTGGAGGGCTGCACCTGGTAGCCGCTCCACCTGATCGTGCTAAGGGGCCCGGCGGCGCCGTCGATCGACGGCGCCGCCGGGCCCCTTTCGCGTACCCGGCCGGTTTAGACCTCCGTGGTGTCGCGGTGCACCGCCGGGCGGCGGCTCGCGATCACCTTGTCCGCGAGGGAGCGCGGGCTGGTCAGGAACCCGAAGCCCCAGGACATGTGCATGGTGGCCATGGCGAGCGGGATCTGCGCCCGCGCCGCGAGGGAGAGGCCCTTGCCGGCCGGTATCGAGCCGACCGTGATCGCCGCGAGGTAGCCGGCCGGGAGCGCGAAGGCCCACGGGGTGACCGTCGCCCCCGCCACCACGCCCACCGCGATCGCGCACAGGGCGGTCGGCGAGGCGAGGTAGCGCAGGTTGATGGAGCCCGAGTGGTAGCGGGCCACCACGTGCCGCCAGCGGCCGTAGTCCTTGTACTGCTTGGCGAGCGCCCGTACGGAGGGCCGCGGACGGTACTGGACCTTCAGCTCGGGCGAGAACCAGATGAGCCCGCCGGCCTCACGGATGCGGAAGTTCAGCTCCCAGTCCTGGGCACGGATGAACTCCTCGTTGTAGCCGCCGGCCCGCTCCAGCGCCTCCCGGCGGAAGACGCCGAGGTAGACGGTGTCCGCCGGGCCGGCCTTGCCTCCGGTGTGGAAGGCCGCGTTGCCGACGCCGAGCTTCGAGGTCATCGCGGCGGCGACGGCGTCTTCCCAGGCGTTCTCGCCCTCGGCGTGCATGATGCCGCCGACGTTCTGCGCACCGGTCTCCTCCAGGAGGCGGACCGCGGTGGCGATGTAGTTGGCCGAGAGCATGCCGTGGCCGTCTACGCGTACCACGATCGGGTGACGCGAGGCCTTGATGGCGGCGTTGAGGGCGGCCGGGGTGCGGCCGGAAGGGTTCGGAACGGTGACGACGCGGGGGTCCTCGCGTACGAGCTCGGCGGCGATCTCGTCGGTGCGGTCCTTGGACGGCCCCAGCGCGATCACCACCTCCATCTCACCTGCGTACTCCTGTCCGAGGATGTGACGGACCGAGTCACGCAGGTGGCGCTCCTCGTTGAGCACCGGCATGATCACCGAGACTGCGGGCTGCTGGGCGGGCATGTGGTCCTTCAAGGTCGGGTATCGGTGTCACGTTACCGCGTACGGGGGAAACGGGTGCGCGCCGCATGATCGATGGGGACTGAGGCTGATCGTATGGGCCTACTGTTCTGACTATCTGACCGATATTTCCGGTTCACCCCTTTTAGCCCCTGCTGCCCGCGGAGGTGTCCCCCGTGCCCCAGCCACACCGTCCCACCCGACCCGGCAGGTCCCCGCGGCCACAGCGTGCGCGGCACGGCGGTACTCCGGCCCGGCGCCGGGGCGACCGACCGAGGTGGGGGTTACGGCTGGCTGCCGGACTGACGGTGGTCGTGCTGGGCTCAGGGGCCGTCGGGCACGCGGTGATGACCGGCCTCGACACCGGAATCGAGCGGGTGGACCCGTTCAAGGACATGAAGAACCGGCCGCAGGCCGGGCACGGCCTGAACTTCCTGCTCGTCGGCACCGACGGCCGGGACAAGATCACCCCGGAGGACAAGCGCGCCTACCGCCTCGGCGGCTCCCCCTGCCACTGCACCGACACCGTCATGCTGGTGCACCTCTCGGCCGACCGGGAACGGGCCAGCGTGGTCAGCCTGCCCCGCGACAGCTACGCCGAGCTGCCCGAACACCGGGACGAGTCCAGCGGCGAACAGCACGGACCACATCCGGTGAAGCTGAACGCTGCGTACGCGGAGGGCGGGCCCCAGTTGACCGTACGCACCGTCGAGAACATGACCAAGGTGAAGATCGACCACTACCTGGAAGTCGACTTCACCAGCTTCATGAAGACGGTCGACGCGATGGGCGGCGTGGAGATCTGCACCGCCAAGGCCCTGCGCGACCGGAACACCGGCCTCGACCTGCCGCCGGGCACCCACCGGCTCACCGGCGGACAGGCACTCCAGTACGTGCGCTCGCGCCATGTGGACAAGGCCTCCGACCTCGGACGGATGCAGCGCCAGCAGCGCTTCGTCGCAGCCCTGATCAAACAGGCGACCGGCGGCGGGGTGCTCCTGAACCCGGTCAAGTTCAAGGAGGTGAGCTCCACCCTGCTGGGTTCGGTACGGGCCGACCGCGGCTTCGGGTCGGAACAGATGCTGGCCCTGGGCCAGGCCCTGCGCGATTTCACCCCGTCCTCCTCGGAGTTCGCCTCGGTCCCGATCGGGAACCCCTCGTTCCTCGTCAGGGGCATCGGCTCGACGGTGAAGTGGGACGAGCCGAAGGCCGCGAAGCTCTTCGAGTCGCTGCGCCAGGACCGCCCGCTGACCCCCGCCGCGCCGGGGTCAGCGCGACTCCGGTCGCAGCAGCCGGCGGTGCCGGTGGACGTGCCCCCGCAGCAGATCCGGGTGCAGGTGGAGAACGGAACCCGGATCGACGGGCTGGGTGGGCGGGTGGACTCGGCACTGCGCGCCACCGGCTTCGACACCACCCGGACCCCGGGCAACGGCGCGAGCCGCGACGTCAAGCGCACGGTGATCGCGTACGACCCGCGCTGGGACCGCTCGGCCCGTACGGTCTCGACGGCGCTGCCCGGCAGCGAACTGCGGGCGGTGGCGGGCCAGGGACGTACGGTCCTGGTGATCGCCGGCACCGACTACAAGAGGGTGGTGCCGGTCCGGCCGGAAGACCCGTACCGGGGCCAGTTCGGGGTGGTCACCGGCGACCAGGTCGTCTGCGGGACATAGCCCCGACGCCACCCGTACCCGCTCAGTCCCCAGCCCCGACCCTGACCCCGGCCCCCGGCCCCGGCCCCCGGCTCAGTCGTCGTCGAAGCCCTGGGCCGCCCGCTCCTCGCGCAGCGCCATGATCGCCCGGCGCCGGGCGAGCCGGTGCGTGCGGCGGATCTGGGCCTCCTGGTTGCGGCGGCGGTCCTGGTCGGTCTCCGGAAGGACCGGCGGGACCGTACGGGGCTTGCCGTCGGCGTCCACGGCCGTGAAGACGAGGTAGGCGCTGCCGACCTGGGTGGCGGGGGTGGACTCGTTCCAGCGCTCGGCAAGGACCCGTACGCCGATCTCCATGGAGGAGCGGCCGGTCCAGTTGCACTGGGCCTTCACGTGGACCAGATCACCCACCCGGACCGGTGCCAGGAAGGCCATCTCGTCCATGGACGCGGTGACCGCGGGGCCGCCCGAGTGGCGCCCGGCGACGGCGCCCGCCGCGTCGTCCACCAGTTTCATGATCACACCGCCGTGCACCGTTCCGAGGAGGTTGGTGTCGTTGGCCGTCATGATGTGGCTGAGGGTGGTCCGCGAGGCCGAGATCGGCTTGCCCCGCAGGTCACCCGCCGTCGCGCCCGGTATCTCTGTCATACGGCCACCTTAAAGCCGACGCGCAGGCATCAGCTGTGCAACAGCAGCGGAACGAAGCCCGGCCGGGACTGTCGGGCACCGCATCCGGCCAGGCATCCTAGGCGGCATGAGTGAGTGGCCCGAGGGGCGCAACGACGGCGGGGACGACCGGTACGGACGCGGCAGCGCGCAGGCGCAGCCGGAGGGTGCCCGGCGGATGCCGCACGTCCAGCGCCAGCAGCAGCGGCCGGTGCCGCAGCAGCAGCAACCGCAGCGACCGGTCCGGCCGCCGGCACGGCCGGGACAGCCGCCCGCCTACGGGGTACCGCCGCAGTCCCAGGGCCACGACGCGTACGACGGCTACAACACCGGCCAGGTCTACGGTCGGCCGCAGGTCAGCCCGAACGGACCCGGCGGACCCGGCGGACCCGGCGGACCCGGCGGGCCGGGGCAGCCGCCGTCGGCGCGGCCGGGCCGCCCGGCCGGACCCGCCCCGGACTGGCGCAAGCGGATCAAGATCGGCTCCATCGTGCTGGTCACGGCACTCCTGGCGACCGGCATCGGCACGTACGCCTGGGCCGACTCCAACGTGCGCCGCGAGGTCGACCTCGGCAAGGTCATCGAGCGCCCGAAGGAGGGCGACTGCACGACGTACCTGATCGTGGGCTCCGACAGCCGCGAGGGCATGTCCGACGAGGAGAAGAAGAAGCTCCACACGGGCTCGGCCGAGGGCAAGCGCACCGACTCGATGATGATCCTCGCGGCCTGTTCCAGCGGCAACACGATGATCTCGCTGCCGCGCGACTCGGACGTGGAGATCCCGTCCTTCGTCGGCTCCGAGTCCGGGAAGAAGTTCCCGGCCAAGGGCAAGCGCACCAAGCTCAACGCGGCGTACGCGGAGGACGGGCCGGAGCTGCTGGTGCGCACCGTGGAGTTCAACACGGGCCTGCGCATCGACCACTACGCGGAGATCGGCTTCGCCGGCTTCGCCAACATCGTGGACGCCCTCGGCGGCGTCGACATGAACATCGAGAAGGGCTTCAAGGACGAGAAGTCGGGCGCCGACTTCAAGGCCGGCGAGCAGACCCTCAACGGCGAACAGGCGCTGGCCTTCGTGCGGACCCGGTACGCGTTCGCCGAGTCGGACCTGGCGCGGACGAAGAACCAGCAGAAGTTCCTGGCGACGCTGGCGAACCAGGCGGCCACGCCGGGGACCGTCCTCAACCCGTTCAAGCTCTACCCGGTGCTGGGCGCCGGACTGGACACGCTGATCGTGGACAAGGACATGTCCCTGTGGGACATGGGCGACATGTTCTTCGCGATGAAGGGCATCAGCGGCGGCGAGGGCGTGTCAATGAACATGCCGATCGCGGGCGAGCGGGGCGGCAACCTGCTCTGGGACAAGCCGAAGGTGCAGCAGCTCGTCAAGCAGATCCAGAACGACGAGAAGGTGACCGTCACCGGCAACTAGGCCCGACGCGCGGCGTCGTGACCGTGGAGGTCACGTCGCCGCGCGGTGCGCGGGGCGTGCGCCGTCAGCGGTCCGAGGAGAAGCGGAGGGCTGCGGAGGGGAGTTCCGCCCCGCACCACACCCGAGCGCCCGCACGCAGTTCGTTGTCCGCGCCGACGACGGCCCCGTCACCGACGACCGCGCCGTCCAGTACGGTGCGCGGCCCGACCGAGGCGCCGACGCCGATCAGGCTGGCGCGGACCTGGGTGTCCGGGCCGATGACCGCGCCGTCGAGCACGATGGAACCCCGGACGACCGCGCCCGCCTCGACGCGCGCTCCCGCGCCCACGACGGTGCCTCCGGACAGCTTGGCCCCGGCCGCGACTTCGGCACCCGGGAGCACCAGGGATTCGCCGCGCGGGCCGGGAACGGCCGGGGAGGAGACGACTCCGCGTACGAGGTCGGCGGAGGCCTGGACGAAGGACTCGGGCTTGCCGAGGTCCAGCCAGTACGTGTTCTCGGTGACCCCGTGCAGGACGGCCCCGGCGGCGAGCAGCCCGGGGAAGGTCTCGCGTTCGACGGAGACGGGCCGGTCGGCCGGAATGGAGTCGATCACGCTGCGCCGGAAGACGTAGCAGCCGGCGTTGATCTGGTCGGTGATGATCTCCTCGGGGGTCTGCGGCTTCTCGGTGAAGGCCAGCACCCGCCCCTCGGAGTCGGTGGGGACCAGGCCGAAGGCGCGCGGGTCCTCGACCCGCACCAGGTGCAGGGAGACGTCCGCGGCGGCCTTGCGGTGCGAGTCGACGAGGCCGGCGATGTCCAGGCCGGTGAGGATGTCGCCGTTGAAGACGAGGACGGAGGAGTCCGGGCCGCCGGTCAGGCGGCGGGCGGCGTTGCGGATGGCTCCGCCGGTGCCGAGCGGCTCGTCCTCGACGACGTATTCGAGGGAGACGCCGAAGGCGGAACCGTCGCCGAAGTACGGCTCGAAGACCTCGGCCAGGTAGCAGGTGGCCATCACGATGTGCGTGACACCGGCGGCAGCGGCCCTGGCTATCTGATGGGCGAGGAACGGGACGCCCGCCGCACGCACCATGGGCTTGGGGGTGTTCACCGTGACAGGACGCAGACGCGTCCCCTGCCCCCCGACCAGCAGGATCGCTTCCAAAATTGTTTCTCCCCACCCGGTTCGGGAGTCCGAAGGTCCAAAGTTAGCCCATTCGGGAGACCCCGAAGGCCGGAGGCGGACGAATGCAGCTGCCGCCTCCGACCGATGGTGGTGCTTAAGGCAGGTTCCTCGCCATGACGATCCGCTGGACCTGGTTCGTGCCTTCATAAATCTGAGTGATCTTGGCGTCGCGCATCATGCGCTCGACCGGGTAGTCACGCGTGTAGCCGTAGCCGCCGAGCAGCTGGACGGCGTCCGTGGTGACCTCCATGGCCACGTCGGAGGCGAAGCACTTGGCCGCGGCGCCGAAGAAGGTCAGGTCGCCGTCGACGCGCTCCGACTTCGCGGCCGCCGAGTACGTCAGCTGGCGGGCGGCCTCGATCTTCATGGCCATGTCCGCGAGCATGAACTGCACGCCCTGGAAGTCACCGATCGGCTTGCCGAACTGCTTGCGCTCCTGGACGTAGCCCTTGGCGTAGTCCAGGGCGCCCTGGGCGATGCCCAGCGCCTGGGCGGCGATGGTGATGCGGGTGTGGTCGAGGGTCTTCATCGCGGTGGCGAATCCGGTGCCCTCGGCGCCGATCATGCGGTCGGCGGGGATCCGTACGTTGTCGAGGTAGACCTCGCGGGTCGGGGAGCCCTTGATGCCGAGCTTCTTCTCCGGGGCGCCGAAGGAGACGCCCTCGTCGCCCTTCTCCACGACGAAGGCGGAAATGCCCTTGGAGCGCTTCTCCGGGTCGGTGACGGCCATGACCGTGTAGAACTCGGAGACGCCCGCGTTGGTGATCCAGCGCTTGACGCCGTTGAGGACCCAGAAGTCCCCGTCGCGCACGGCGCGGGTCTTCATGCCGGCGGCGTCGGAGCCCGCATCGGGCTCGGAGAGCGCGTACGAGAACATCGCGTCGCCCTTGGCCAGCGGGCCGAGGTACTTGGCCTTGAGCTCCTCGGAGCCGGAGAGGATCACCGGGAGCGAGCCGAGCTTGTTCACGGCCGGGATGAGGGAGGAGGAGGCGCACACACGGGCCACCTCTTCGATCACGATCACGGTGGCGAGGGCGTCGGCGCCGGCGCCGCCGTAGGTCTCGGGGACGTGGACGGCGTGCAGGTCGTTGGCGACGAGCGCGTCGAGGGCCTCCTGCGGGAAGCGGGACTCCTCGTCGACCGCGGCCGCGAACGGCTGGATCTTCGCCTCGGCGAGCGAGCGGACGGACTCGCGGAGCATGTCGTGCTCCTCGGCCGGGCGGTACAGGTCGAAGTCGGCAGAACCCGCCAAGATCTCTCACTCCCCAAGATGATGCGTGATGCTAACTACCGTTAAGTAACCGAAATCTTAGTGCCGGTGTGCTGAGAGCGATATGTGCGGTGCACGTGAGCTTCCTGACAACCGTGGCGCCTGTGGCGTTCATCCGGTGCGCCTGTGGTGCTGCCGTGTTGCCTGCTCCTGGGGAACGTCCCCCGGGGCCGGCCCGACTATGCTCAGTGGCCGCAAACGGCCCCGCACCTCTGGAGCATCCATGGCCCCCCTCAAGATCACTGTGATCGGCACCGGATACCTCGGCGCCACGCATGCCGCGGCGATGGCGGAGCTGGGCTTCGAGGTGCTCGGACTGGACGTCGTTCCGGAGAAAATCGAGATGCTGGCCGCGGGCCGGGTACCGATGTACGAGCCCGGGCTGGAAGAACTCCTCGCCGCACACGTCGCGGGCCTACCGGGGTCCACGGGGCGGCTGCGCTTCACCCAGTCCTGGGAAGAGGTCGGCGCCTTCGGTGACGTCCACTTCGTCTGCGTGAACACCCCGCAGAAGCACGGCGAGTACGCCTGCGACATGTCGTACGTCGACTCCGCGATGGAATCGCTGGCCCCGCACCTGACGCGGCCGGTGCTGGTGGTCGGCAAGTCCACCGTGCCGGTGGGCTCGGCGGAGCGGCTCGCCGCGAAGCTCGCCGAGCTCTCCCCGGCGGGCACGGACGTCGAACTGGCCTGGAACCCGGAGTTCCTGCGGGAGGGCTTCGCCGTCCAGGACACCCTGCACCCGGACCGGATCGTGATCGGCGTCCAGGGCGACCGCGGCGAGAAGCTGCTGCGCGAGGTGTACGAGACCCCGATGTCGGAGGGCACCCCGCTCGTGGTGACCGACTTCCCGACGGCCGAGCTCGTCAAGACCGCGGCCAACTCCTTCCTCGCCACGAAGATCTCCTTCATCAACGCGATGGCGGAGGTCTGCGAGGCGGCCGGCGGCGACGTGGTCAAGCTGGCCGAGGCCATCGGCTACGACGAGCGGATCGGCGCGAAGTTCCTGCGCGCCGGGATCGGCTTCGGCGGCGGCTGCCTGCCCAAGGACATCCGGGCCTTCATGGCGCGCGCCGGCGAGCTCGGCGCGGACCAGGCCCTGACCTTCCTGCGCGAGGTCGACTCCATCAACATGCGGCGCCGCGGACACATGGTCGAGCTGGCGCGCGAGGCAGTCGGCGGGGCCTTCCTGGGCAAGCGGGTCGCCGTGCTCGGTGCCACCTTCAAGCCGGACTCGGACGACGTCCGCGACTCCCCCGCGCTGAACGTGGCCGGGCAGATCCACCTCCAGGGCGGCCAGGTCACCGTCTACGACCCGAAGGGCATGGACAACGCCCGCCGCGTCTTCCCGACCCTCGGGTACGCGGACTCGGCGCTGGAGGCGGCCCGGGGTGCGGACGTGGTCCTGCACCTCACCGAGTGGCGCGAGTTCCGCGACCTCGACCCGGTGGAGCTGGGCGCGGTCGTCACCGACCGCCTCGTCCTCGACGGCCGCAACGCCCTCAATCCGGCCTGCTGGCGCGCGGCCGGCTGGACGTACCGCGCCATGGGCCGCCCCCGCGCCTGAACCACGCACCGTGCGGCTGGTGCTGTGACCGGAAGGGTTCACCGGCAAACCTTTCCGGCCACAGCACTAAGCGGTCTCAGGGAAGTGGGGTGCGTTTCCGCGTCGTTCGGTGCGTGCTCTCGGCGTGCCGGCTGAAGGCCCTTGTACTGGACGTACTCGGGTCTTCAGCCGGTGCGGCGAGAGTGCATGCCGGGCGGCGTGGGAGCGTGCCTCACTTCCCCGAGCCCGCTTAGGCCGGTCTGCGGTGTTGGGCGGCGCGGGCCGTGAATTCCGCGTCGCGCAGCACCCGTTGGGCGTTGCCCCAGGTCAGCAGGGCCAAGTCGGTTTCGGACCAGCCCCTCTCCAGTAGTTCCGCGATCAGCTGCGGATACCCGGAGGGGTCGGTCAGGCCGGTCGGCCGGGGAGCATCCGGTCCCGCGCCGAAGGTGGCACCGAGACCGACTCCCTGCGGGCCCGCAATGGCCCGTACGTGCTCGACGTGGTCCGCGACCGCGTGCAGGGAGTCGCCCGTCTGGGCGGCGTCGAAGGTGACCATCGCCAGGCCGCTCGCCGCCCGCAGCGCGAGCAGCACCTCGTCGGTGAGGTTCCCCGGATGCGGGTTCAGCGCCGCCGCTGCGGTGTGCGAGACGACCACCGGGGCTTTGGAGGCCCCCGCCAGCCGGCAGGCAATGTCCGGCGTGCAGCCGGTCAGGTCGAGCAGGATCGCCAGCCGGTTCGCCTCCCTGACCACCTCATGGCCGAACGGGGTCAGGTCGTGCTGGGCCCACGGGGCTCCCGCAGGCGCGAGCATCCGTACGCCCAGGGCGTGGAACGCGCGCAGCACCCCCAGCGAATCGACCAGCGTCCGGCCCGGCACGGGTCCCAGGAACGAGGCGATCCTGCCGCGGTTGCGGGCGTCGACCATGTCGTCAGCGGTCAGCGCCAGGCACAGGCCGTCGGGGTAGCGGCGCATCAGGGCGAGCGCCACGTCGATCTGCTCCAGGGTGTCGGAGACGACCTGGTCGGCGGCGACGCCCTCGCACGGCACCATCAGCGACCAGAACTGGGCGCCGACCCCGCCGGCGCGCAGCCGCGGGATGTCGGTGTCGACACCGGTGTCCGGGGTGTCGATGTCGTGGTACGGACTTTGGCGCAGGGTCCACAGAAGGGTGTTGTGCCCGTCCGCGACGGGATGGACGGACAGCAGCGCGACGGCCCGTTCCAGGGCGCCGACCTCTACTGCGACGGGGAGGTCCTCGGCTCCGGTGGACCCGGGGCCCGCGGGGGCCGTCTCCACCGTGTCCGTCGCGTGCGCGGGGTTGCCGGTGTTCAGGGCGGTCTGTTCATCCTGCAGGTCGGCCATGGCGTTCGCTCCGGTCTCGGCGGCAGCAGGGCGGGATGCTGCCACCGTGACACGCCGGACGACCGGATCGCCCGGCGGATGTGGCGTTCGGGTGTAACCCGCAGGTCACCCCCCTCGCCGCATCCGCCGGAGAGCGGACCGGGCGGCCCGTGGTGGGCCAGCAGCGGCCCCGCAGCGGCTACAGCACCGCGTTGGAGGGGCCGCGGGAGGCCGAGAGCTCGCGCGCCACCGCTTCCGCGTCGCGCAGCGCCCGTACGGCGTTGGACCAGGTCAGCTTGGCCAAGTCGGGCCGCGACCAGCCGCGCGTGAGCAGCTCCGCGATCAGGTTCGGGTAGCCGGCGACGTCGTCCAGCCCGGCCGGGGTGAAGGCCGTGCCGTCGTAGTCCCCGCCGATGCCGATGTGGTCGATGCCGGCGACCTCGCGCATGTGGTCGAGGTGGTCGGCCACCGTGGCGGCCGTGGCCACCGGGCGCGGGCGCTGTGCTTCGAAGGCCCGGTGCAGGGCCATGGCCTCGGGCGTGGTGTCCAGGTGGTGGAAGCCGTGCGCCCGGAGGTTCTCGTCCGCGGCCAGGGTCCATTCGACCGCCGCAGGCAGGATGAACTTCGGTACGAAGGTCGCCATCGCGACCCCGCCGTTGGCCGGCAGCTGCGCCAGCACGTCGTCGGGGACGTTGCGCGGATGGTCGCAGACGGCCCGTGCGGAGGAGTGCGAGAAGATCACCGGCGCGGCCGAGACGGCGAGCGCGTCCCGCATAGTCGTCTCGGCGACGTGCGAGAGGTCGACGAGCATGCCGATGCGGTTCATCTCGGCGACGACCTCGCGGCCGAAGTCGTTCAGGCCGCCGTGGCGCGCCTCGTCGGTCGCCGAGTCCGCCCAGTCGATCGTGTCGTTGTGTGTCAGCGTCATGTACCGCACGCCCAGCTGGTGCAGGGCGCGCAGCGTGGCGAGGGAGTTGTTGATGGAGTGACCGCCCTCGGCGCCCATCAGCGAGGCGATCCGGCCGTCCGCGCGGGCCGCCTCCATGTCGTCCGCCGTCAGTGCCCGCACCAGGTCCGTCGGGTAACGGTCGATCAACTGGGTGACGACGTCGATCTGCTCCAGGGTGGCGCTGACCGCCTCGTCTCCCGCGTAGTCGGAGCGCACGTAGACCGACCAGAATTGGGCGCCGACCCCGCCTGCGCGCAGCCGCGGGATGTCGGTGTGCAGGTGGACGGACTGGTCGGCGGCGATGTCGCGCTGCGCGAGGTCGTAGCGCACCTGTTCGCGCAGCGCCCACGGCAGGTCGTTGTGCCCGTCGACCACCGGGTGTTCGGCGAGCAGTTCACGGGCCTCGGCGAGCCGGTTGGCCGCGGACGTCGCCGCGGGCGGGGTCGCCGTGCTCACTGGGCGAACCCGAAGGAATCCGCGCCCGCGACCTTCGTCCGCAGCCGCCTGCCCTTCTCGGTGGCCTGGTCGTTCAGCTCCTGCTGGAAGTCCCGCATCCGGGCCAGCAGCTCCGGGTCGTGGGCGGCCAGCATCCGTACGGCGAGCAGGCCCGCGTTGCGCGCCCCTGCGACGGAGACCGTGGCGACGGGAACCCCGGCGGGCATCTGGACGATCGACATCAGCGAGTCCATGCCGTCGAGGTACTTCAGCGGCACCGGTACGCCGATGACCGGCAGCGGGGTGACCGAGGCGAGCATGCCGGGCAGGTGGGCGGCCCCGCCCGCACCGGCGATGATCGCCTTCAGGCCCCGTTCGGCGGCCTGCTCCCCGTACGCGATCATCTCGCGCGGCATCCGGTGCGCCGAGACCACGTCGACCTCGTAGGGGATCTCGAACTCGTCCAGGGCCTGGGCTGCGGCCTCCATGACGGGCCAGTCCGAGTCCGAACCCATGACGATGCCGACGACGGGGCCTGCGGGGGACGTGCTCATCCCGATCTCCTTGCGTGGGAATCCCCGGCGTCCGCCGGGGGAGGGAACGCATCGACGGCCCGGCGCCGCGCCGCAGCGATGTGCCGCTCCGTGATGCTGTGACCTGTGCTTGTGTGCGGATGATGACCGCCCGTAGCGCCCGTGGCGGCCGGGGTGGCCGTGGCGGTTCGTGCTGGATCAGGTTCCCCCACCCGCGGGGGTGGGCCCCCTCCCGCCGGGGAGGGGAGGCCGTCAGGCGGTGATCGTTCCTCTGAGGTAGCCGGCTGCGTGACGTGCGCGCTCCAGCACATCGTCCAGGTCGTCGCCGTAGGTGTTGACGTGGCCGACCTTGCGGCCGGGTTTCACGTCCTTGCCGTACATGTGGATCTTCAGCTGGGGATCGTGGGCCATGCAGTGCAGGTACGCCGCGTACATGTCCGGATAGTCACCGCCGAGCACGTTCGCCATGACCGTCCAGCGGGCCCGGGGACGCGGGTCGCCCAGGGGAAGGTCCAGGACCGCGCGGACGTGGTTGGCGAACTGGGAGGTGACGGCGCCGTCCTGGGTCCAGTGGCCACTGTTGTGCGGGCGCATCGCCAGCTCGTTGACCAGGATGCGGCCGTCGGTGGTCTCGAACAGCTCCACGGCCAGGTGGCCGGTCACGCCGAGCTCCTTGGCGATGCGCAGGGCGAGGGCCTGGGCCTCGCCCGCCAGGGCCTCGGAGAGGTTCGGGGCGGGGGCGATCACCGTGTCGCACACGCCGTCGACCTGGACGGACTCCACGACCGGGTACGCCACGGCCTGGCCGTGCGGGGAGCGGACGATGTTGGCCGCGAGCTCGCGGACGTAATCGACCTTCTCCTCCGCCAGGACCGGGACGCCCGCCTTGAAGGGGGCCTCGGCGTCCTCGACGGTCCGGACGAACCAGACGCCCTTGCCGTCGTAGCCGCCGCGCACGGTCTTGAGGATGACCGGGAAGCCGCCCACCTCCTGTGCGAAGGCCGCCGCGTCCGCCGGATCGGTCACGATCCGGTGGCGGGGGCTCGGCGCGCCGATCTCGTCGAGCTTGGCGCGCATCACCCCCTTGTCCGCGGCGTGCATCAACGCATCGGGCCCCGGGCGGACGGGGATGCCGTCCGCTTCCAGGGCCCGCAGGTGCGCGATGGGCACGTGCTCGTGGTCGAAAGTGATCACGTCGCAGCCGCGCGCGAAGGCGCGCAACGTCTCCAGGTCGCGATAGTCGCCGATGACGACATCGCTCACGACCTGGGCCGCCGAGTCCTGTGGGGTGTCACTGAGGAGCTTGAATTTGATGCCGAGGGGGATGCCCGCCTCGTGGGTCATGCGGGCGAGCTGTCCGCCGCCGACCATGCCGACTACCGGGAACGTCACCCCTCCAGAGTATCCGCCGGTATTCGGCCATCAGGACCCGCATGGGCACGGGCCCTGGCGAGCACTCGTCGTAACGTCCCGGTGTGCTGTGCGTCGCACGGTGTGCGAAGGCACGGACGGGCCCGTGGGGCGACACTTAGCATGGGAGGGCTGACCACAAGGCACCAGACGCCTCCACGGACGCCCCGCGCGGGGCGGCGACGGACAGGACCGATCCATCACATGAGCACGCCGCAGCAGGGATCCGCCCTCGAACGCGTACGCGGGCTCGCTCGGGAAGTCGCGAAGTTCGGGGCCGTCGGCGGCTTGGGCGTGCTCGTCAACCTCGGTGTGTTCAACCTCATCCGGCACGCGACGGACCTCCAGGTCGTCCGGGCGAGCGTGATAGCCACCGTTGTGGCCATCATCACCAACTACATCGGCTTCCGGTACTTCACCTACCGGGACCGCGCCCACTCCCGCAACGCGCGCGAGCTGCCGCTGTTCGTGGCCTTCAGCGTGATCGGCCTGGTGATCGAGAACGGCGTGCTGTACACGGCCACCTACGGCTTCGACTGGGACGGCCAGCTCGCCACCAACGTGTTCAAGTTCATCGGCATCGGCACGGCCACCGTCTTCCGCTTCTGGTCGTACCGGACCTGGGTGTTCAGGGCCCTGCCGGTCCACGCCCCCGCCCCGGCCGCGGCCGGGGTGGTCACCCTGCCGCGCGGCGGGGCGGAGAGCGGCCCGAGCGCCGCACTCACCCCCGCCCCCGAGCCCGCCGGCAAGTAGCCGCCGGCTCAGCGGACCGTCTGCTCCCGCTCCGGCCGCTCCGGCGCCGTCCGGCTCAGGAACAGCGCGAACACCGGAGGCTGCGCCTGGAGCAGCTCCAGCCGTCCGCCGTCGGCTTCCGCGAGGTCCCGGGCCACCGCCAGGCCGATCCCGGTGGAATTGCGGCCGCTGATGGCCCGCTCGAAGATCCGGTTGCCGAGGTCCGGGGGAACGCCCGGCCCCTCGTCGGTGACCTCCAGTACCGCCTGGTTCCCGATCACCCGGGTACGCAGCGCGACCGTGCCGCCCCCGTGCATCAGCGCGTTCTCCACGAGGGTCGCCAGTACCTGCGAGACGGCCCCCGGGGTGCCGACGGCCCGCACGCCCGTCTTGCCGGAGCGCACGATGGCCCGGCCCGCGCTGCGGTAGGCGGGCCGCCACTCCTCGACCTGCTGCTTGACGACCTCGTCCAGGTCGAAGGGGACCGCCGAGCCCGTGCGCGGGTCCCGCGAGTTCGTCAGCAGCCGCTCGACCACGTCCGTGAGCCGCTCCACCTGGGTGAGGGCGATGCTCGCCTCCTCCCGTACGGTCTCCAGGTCCTCGGTGACCGTGATCTCCTCCAGCCGCATCGACAGGGCCGTGAGGGGGGTGCGCAACTGGTGCGAGGCGTCCGCGGCCAGCCGCCGCTCGGCGGTGAGCATCCGGCCGATCCGCTCGGCACTGGAGTCCAGTACGTCCGCGACCCGGTCCAGCTCGGGGACCCCGTACCGCTTGTGCCGCGGCCGGGGGTCGCCGGAGCCCAGCCGCTCGGCCGTCTCGGCGAGGTCGGTGAGCGGGGAGGCGAGCCGGTTGGCCTGTCGTACGGCGAGCAGGACGGCCGCCACGACGGCGAGCAGCGCCACCGCGCCGACCACGGCCAGGGTCCGTCCGACCTCCCTGGTCACCGTGGAGCGGGACTCCTCGACGACCACGACCTCACCCTGTTCGCCCTTCGCGGTGCCGCGGATGACGCTGTCGGGGATGCGTTCGCCTACCTCCACGGGCGGCTGCCCGGGAACGGTGATCCGGGCGTACCGGCCGGCGTCCAGCTGTTCGGCGAGGGCTCGGGCGTTGACGGGCTTGCGCTCCAGGACGCTCGCCTCGACGGAGCCCACCAGGCGCAGCGCCTCGGACTCGATGCGGTCCTGGGCGCTACTGGTGATCGTCCGGGTCTCCACGATCACCAGGGAGACCCCGAAGACGGCGATCACGACGAGCACCACGGCGAGCGTGGAGTTGATTAGGCGGCGGCGCATGGCTCCGGAGGCCGCTCAGCTCTTCTCGAAGCGGAAGCCGACGCCGCGGACGGTGGCGATGTAGCGGGGGTTCGCGGCGTCGTCACCGAGCTTCTTGCGCAGCCAGGAGATGTGCATGTCGAGGGTCTTGGTGGAGGACCACCAGGTGGTGTCCCACACCTCGCGCATCAGCTGGTCGCGGGTGACGACCCGGCCGGCGTCACGGACGAGGACCCGCAGCAGGTCGAACTCCTTGGCCGTGAGCTGGAGCTCCTCCTCGCCCATCCAGGCGCGGTGCGACTCGACGTCGATCCGCACCCCGTGCGTGGCGGGGGCCTGGGTGGCCTCGTTCGCACCGCGCCGCAGCAGGGCCCGGACCCGGGCCAGCAGCTCGGCGAGGCGGAAGGGCTTGGTCACGTAGTCGTCGGCGCCCGCGTCCAGACCGACGACGGTGTCGACCTCGTCCGCACGGGCGGTGAGCACCAGGATCGGGAAGCCGTGGCCCTCGGCGCGCAGCCGGCGGGCGACTTCGAGGCCGTCCATGCCCGGCAGGCCCAGATCCAGGACGACGAGGTCGACGCCGCCCTGAAGTCCCGCGTCCAGGGCGGTGGGGCCGTCCTCCCGGACCTCGACCTCGTACCCCTCCCGGCGCAGGGCGCGGGCCAGGGGTTCCGAGATGGATGCGTCGTCCTCGGCGAGCAGTACACGCGTCATGTGGGTGATGGTAGTCCGCGGCGGCGATGCGCAGGGGCGTGCCGGCACACCCTTGCCGATCTGGTCTTATGTCTAGGGGGCGCCATGGAATGTGACCAAACGGTTCCCAACTCGCCTGTGATCCATGTCTCAAGTCCGTTCATATGCCGCAGTGTCGTGTCGTATGGTGGCGAGACGCCTTATGCATTACCTCTAAGACCTTTGTGCCGAAAAGCGTGCCAAAGGTCTCTCCTTCTGTCCCGGCCGGTCCAGGCAGTCTTGACGGACTGACCTGTTCGGACGTGAGGACAGTGAATGACCTGTGGGCCGGGCCCCGCGCGCGAAGGATGCGTGACGGGGCGTGGATCCCGGTTGCGGACGTTCCCCCGCCCCTTCCTCACCGGACGGGGCAGACCCCTGGGCGTGGGGTGGGACGTACGCCTCCGGTGCCGGCCACCCCCCACCCGGGCGCTGTTCCGCTCACGAAGCGAAGCGTCCCGAGCAAGCAAGGATCGACGATGGCTCCCAGCCTGACGAAGGACTCCGCCGATACCGGCGAAAAGACCTTCCTCGGCCACCCCACCGGCCTGGCCTTCCTCTTCATGACCGAGATGTGGGAGCGCTACAGCTTCTACGGCATGCGCGCGCTGCTCGTGCTCTACCTGGCCACGAACGTGGCCGACGGTGGTCTCGGGATGAACGACGCGACTGCGGTCGCGATCTACTCCGTCTACAACGCGATGGTCTACCTGCTCGCCCTCCCGGGCGGCTGGCTGGGCGACCGCGTATGGGGTGCCCGCAAGGCCGTGGCCGTCGCGGGTGTTGTCATCATGACGGGCCACTTCCTGCTGGCGGTGCCGGCAACCGTCTCGTTCTTCATCGGCCTGGCGCTCATTGCGGCCGGTTCCGGTGTGCTGAAGGCCAACATCTCCACGATGGTCGGCCAGCTGTACCGGGACGAGAACGACCCGCGCCGCGACGGTGGCTTCACGATCTTCTACATGGGCATCAACCTCGGTGCCTTCGTCGCCCCGCTGACCATCGGCTGGGTCGGCCAGGAGGTCAACTGGCACATCGGCTTCGCCATGGCCGGTGTCGGCATGGCCCTGGGTCTGCTGTTCTACTTCATCGGTTTCCGCCACCTGAACCCGGTCTCGAACCAGGTCCCGAGCCCGCTGAGCGCCGAGGAGAAGTCCTCGGTCGTGAAGAAGGGCCTGATCTGGCTGGGTGTCGCCGCCGGCGCCTACGCGATCATCGGCCTGGCCGGCATCTTCACGATCAACTACGCCCTGTGGCCGCTGACCATCGCCGGTCTCATCCTCCCGGCCTGGGCGATCCTGCGGATCAAGCGCGACAAGGACCTCTCGGTGGTCGAGCGGTCCCGTATGTCGGCGTACGTCTGGTTCTTCGCCGCCGCCGCGATCTTCTGGGCGATCTACGACCAGACCGGCTCCACGCTGGCCCTGTTCGCGAAGGACAGCACGGACAGCACGCTGTTCGGCTTCGCGTTCCCGGAGAGCTGGTTCCAGTCGCTGAACCCGCTGTTCGTGATGGCGCTCGCGCCGGTCTTCGCCTGGCTGTGGGTGGCCCTCGCCCGCCGCTCCAAGGAGCCGACCACCCTCGCGAAGTTCTCCTTCGCACTCGTCATGATCGGCGCCTCCTTCGGCGTCATGATGGTCGCCCAGGGCCTGGCCGGCGGTGACACGAAGGTCAGCCCGATGTGGCTGGTCGGCGTCTACTTCATCCAGACCGTCGGCGAGCTCACCCTCTCCCCCGTCGGCCTGTCGCTGACCACCAAGCTGGCGCCGCAGAAGTACGCCTCCCAGATGATGGGTGTCTTCTTCCTCGCGGTCACCGCCGGTGACTCGACCATCGCGCTGCTCCAGCTGCTCGGCGCCCCGACGGACACCCAGGGCTGGTTCGCCACCCAGGGTGTGCTCGCCGTCCTCGCCGGCATCGCGATCTACATGTACCGCAAGAAGGTCCAGCCCCTCATGGGTGGCGTGCACTGACGCACCCCTCGCTCGCGCGGCGGCCCGGTACACCTCGGAGGTGTACCGGGCCGCCGCGTCGTACGGGTTACCGGGTGCCGCGCAGGCGGCGCCACGGCGTGAAGGTGAAGACCGCGCCGCCGAGCAGGACCACCGTGCCCGCGACCAGGGCGAGGGCCTTGATGCCGCCCCCGTCCTCGGCGCCCGTCTCGGCGAGGTTGCCCGAGCTGGTGGAGGAGCCGGTGGTGGAGCCGGTGGTGCCCGGGGAGCCCGAGCCCCCGGCCTGGGCGGTGGTGTCCAGCTCCAGCGAGACGCCGCTGCTGGTCGCCTTGCACGGCACGTTGATGGGCGTGGACCCGGGGGCCATCGTGACGTCGATCGTCAGCTGGTCCGGGCTGAGCGTGACCTTGCCGGTCTTGCCGGGCTTGTAGGTGCCGGTCATGTCGTTGAGGCTGACCGGCGCCTTGTCCGGGATCGGCTCCGCGTTCGCCGGGCCGGAGACCTTGACCGTGCCGCTGTCGGCGCCGCCGAGCTTGACGTCCATCGAGGGCTTGAGGGCCCCCGCCGGCAGGGCCATCGGGCTGGCCATCGCGCCCTTGGCGGTCTTGACGGTCAGGTCGTAGCTGCCGCCGTTCTTCTTGGCGCTGATCGTGACCGGGGTCTTGATGCCCCCGGGGACGACCGGGCCGCAGTCGAAGGCGACCTCGACGGGCTTGCCCGGGAAGTCGGTCTGGCCGCCACCGCCCCCGGTGGTGGAACCACCGCTCGCCGAACCACCACTCGTCGAACCACCGCTGGTGGAACCGCCGCTCGCCGAACCACCGGTGGTGGTACCGCCGGTCGTGGTACCGCCGGTGGTCGCGCCGCCGCTCGCACCCCCGCCCTCGGTGACCTTGATGGTGGCCCCGACCCCGACCGTCTCCTTCGGCGAGCAGTGCGTGACGAAGCCGCTGAAGTCCACGTCGTACTTGCCCGGCGTGATCGTGACGTCCCCGGCCTTGGTCAGCTTGATCTTGCCCTTCATGTCGGACATGACCATGGGGGCCTTCTTCGGGATGGGCGGGTTCTTGCGCTCGCCCTCCAACTTCACCTCCGCACCGAGCGCTCCACCGAGCTTCACGAAGCCGGTGGGCTTGACGGTGTCCTTGCCCAGGTCCATGAGGTCGGTGTTGTTCGAGGCCGGTTTGACGGTCTTCCAGACCACCTCGACCTCGTCGCCGACCTTGGCGGTGGCGGGCGCGGTGATCGAGACGGTGGTCGTGCCCTGGACCGGCCCGCCACCGCCCGCCGGCGGGATGCACTCCACCTTGTACGAGACGTCGGCCGCCTGGGCGGGGCTCGCCGCCAGCAGGATGCCCGCGCCGCCGAACAGCAGTGCGACCGTGGCCGCACTCACCCTCCGTTGGGTCTTCACGAATGTCCCTTCGTCGTCGGACTGTTCTCAGACGGTGCGGACGCCTGTGGTACGTGTGGTGCTCTCGGCCCCGGCGCAATGTCCGGGGTGGACCGCGGCAGGACCGCCGTGGTGGTCTGGGGGGACGCCGGCGCCCCCTGCGATCCCGCCGCCGACTCGGCCCCGTCGGCTGCCGGGCCCGGCGCGGCCCCCGCCGGCTCCGGGGCCCGCGCTCCCCGGTGCCGGCCGCCGGCCGGCGCGGGGTGCGGCCGGACCTTGTCGACGACGGCCATGCCGATGCGGAACACCGCGGCCGGGATCACCAGCAGGAGCAGGCCCCAGAACAGCAGGACCCCGTACGGACGGTCCACGCCCCAGGGCTGCGTCGCCACGACGGTGTCGCCGTACTTGAGGGAGACCGTGTAGTCCCCGTGGGCCCCCGCCGAGAGGCTGACGTCGAGGCGGACCTCGGCCTTGCCGCCCGGCGGGATGGTGCCCTTCCACCGGGCCTCGTCCCACTGCGGTGCGAACACCCCGTGGGCCGTGCCCAGTTGGAAGACCGGGTCCTTGACGGGGGCGGAGCCGAGGTTGCCGACGGTGACCGTGAAGGTCCGGGTGGGTGGGGCTCCGAACCAGGTCAGCACCCCGTCCTCACCCACCAACCGGACCCCGGTGAGCACGGCCAGGCGGGCCGCCCCGGACTCTGCCGGCAGCTCGGCCACCGGGTGATCGGTGATCTTCAGGGGAACGGCGACCGTGGCCTGGTCCCCGTTGACGGAGGTGACGTTCACGACGCAGGGGCACGGCTTGGGCGGTGCCACCACGGCCAGTTGGGCGGCGAAGCGCCCGTCGTCACCGGCCGAGACCGCGGCTCCGTCGGCGTTGGCGCAGCTGTTGGTGCCACCGATCATGTTCTGCCCGCAGACCAGCAGCATCACCAGGGTCTTGGCGCGCCAGCCGGTGCCGGTGACGGTGATCTCGGTGCCCTTCGCGGCCTCTTGGAGTGAGAGGGCCACGGCGGGCCCGGCCTCGGCGGCGCCGGCCGGGGAGCCTGCCGCGAGCGCCGGGAACAGGGCCAGGAGCAGGACCAGCGCGCCCCCGGCCAGCCGTGCCGCGACACGGGACCAGGCCTTGCCGCCGACCGTGGTGCCGACCTCGCCGCTCACCTGGGTGCTCCCGTCAACTCGTGATCCGGTGCCCGGCTGCCTGCGGGTACGGGCTCCTCGCACGCGGGCGCCTCGTGCCGGGTCCGCCGGCTGCGTACGAGGAACAGCCCGGCCAGGGTGACCAGGCCGAGGCCGAGCAGCCCGACGCCCGCCCGGGCGGCGGTCCCCCCGGGCACCAGCAGGGCCGAAGCGGTGGCGGTGGCCGGAGGCGCGCCGGGTGCCTTGACCGTGAGGGTGAGCTCGACCTGGTCGAGGACGGGGGCGCCGGGCCAGGGTTCGGCCAGCCGGACCCGCTGGCCGGGCAGGAGTTCCACCGGCAGGGCGCGGGGGGCCCGTCCCGGAACCTCGCCGAAGAGGCCCTCGGCACGGATCGCCAGCTCGGGGGCGAGCGCCACGTTCCCCCGGTTGACCAGGGTGTACGCGACCACCGCGCGGGCGCCCCTACCGCGTATCGAGACGTCCTCGACCGTGAGCGCGGCCAGCGTCGGGCCGCTGACCCGCAGCTGGACCCGTACCCCCACCTCGCGACCGCCCTCGGTGGCGACCACGGCGGCCGGATGGTCGCCGGGGAGGGACGCGGGCGGCACGCTGACGGTGAAGGGCACCACCGCGCGGGTGCGGGGCGGGATCCGCACGGTGGAGGCGGCCCCGAAGCTGATCCAGGAACCGGCACCGGGCACCGCGCCCTGCCGGCCGCTTCCGGCCGCGGGCGCGGCGGGGCGCACGGCGAAGGCGCCGTCGGCCGTGTTGTGGGCGTCGGCCCCGCGCAGGGTGACGGTGCGCTCCCGGTCGGAGGTGTTGGACAGGGTCAGCCGGTCCTCCAGCACGGTGCCGGCGGTGCCCGCGAGGTAGAAGTACGGGCGGGCGCCGGTGCCCGCGGCGGCGGAGGAGGCGGGCTCGGCGGTCCAGCCGGGTTCGTCCGCGGCGGCGGCGCCGGGGGCCGCGTACAGCGCGGTAGCGGCGAGCAGCGGGACGCACAGGCGCCTCAGGAATACGAGGGGCGTGGGGGACGTGGGGGATGTGGGGGTGTGGAGCACGGGCATGGCCGGGGGTGCTCCGTTCAGGACCGGGCCCGCTGGCCGCGCCGGGTCAGCCAGAGCACACCGGCGGCGCCGGTCAGCAGCACGGTGCCGCCGAGGGTGCCGAGGGCGAGGGCGGAGTCGGTGGGTCCGGTCTGCGGGAGGGTGTCTCCCGCGGCGGCCTCGGACCGGGGGGCGGCCTCCTGGCTGCCGGCGGCGGCCGTCACCTCCAGCTCCAGGGCGGGCTTGGGGTTGTTGCCGGGGGTGCAGGTGGTGGTGGTCCCCATCGCCTTGATGGTGAGCACGCCGGCGGTGAAGGTGACCTTGCCGCTCTTCTTCGGGGTGTAGGTGCCCGAGAGATCGGTGATCTTGATGGGGGTGTTGGCGGGTACGGCCTCCGGGTTGGGCGGGCCGGAGACCGGGACCGACGCCTTCTCCGCGCCGTCGACCACGATGACCGCGCCGGGGCTCATCGCGCCCCTGCCCAGCTCGATGGGGCTGGATGAGACGCCCTTCTGGAAGGACATCGTCAGCTTGTAGCCGTCGCCCTCCTTGACGGCCTTGATGTCGATCGGGGAGACCGCCGACTTGTCCCCGATGGGGGTCTTGCAGTCGTAGGCGACGTCGACGACATCGGCGTGAGCTACGGGGGCGGCCAGGAGGACCGCCGTTCCGGCCAGCGCGGCGGCCAGCGCGAGCGCGGTGGAGCGTTTCCGGTCGGACACCTTCGTCTTCCCCTCGGGCCACAAGTTACTGACGACACATCAGATTGGTGGCTCAAGGTACGCCCGGTGCCTTGCGGAGGGAAGACAAAGGGCATGCGGGATCAGGCGGCGCGCACACCCCTCTGCCAGACCGCCGAAACCAGCGGCACGCCCGGCCGGTAGGCGAGGTGCACGTGGCTCGGAGCCTCCAGCAGGGCCAGGTCGGCGCGGGCCCCGGGGGTGACGACCCCGACGTCGCTGCGGCGCAGGGCGCGGGCCCCGCCGGCGGTGGCCGACCAGAGTGCCTCGTCGGGGGTCATGCCCATGTCCCGGACAGCGAGCGCGATGCAGAACGGCATGGAACTCGTGTACGAGGAACCTGGGTTGCAGTCGGTGGACAGTGCGACGGTGACGCCCGCATCGAGCAGCCGACGGGCGTCGGGCCACTGGGCGCGGGTGGAGAACTCGGCGCCGGGGAGCAGCGTCGCGACGGTCGTGCCCGCGGCCTGCGCCAGGGCGTCGACGTCGGCGTCGGTGAGGTGGGTGCAGTGGTCCGCGGAGGCGGCCCCCAGCTCGACGGCGAGCTGCACGCCCGGGCCGTGGGAGAGCTGGTTGGCGTGGACGCGCGGAATCAGGCCCGCGGCGGCGCCCGCCGTGAGGATCGTCCGCGCCTGGTCGCCGTCGAAGGCGCCCTTCTCGCAGAAGACGTCCACCCAGCGCGCGTACGGGGCGCAAGCCGCCAGCATCTCGCCGGTGACGAGGTCGACGTACCCGGCCGGGTCCTCGGCGTAGTCCGGGGAGACGATGTGCGCGCCGAGGTAGGTGACCTCCTCGGTGTGCGCGGCGGCGATGCGCAGGGCGCGGGCCTCGTCCTCGACCGTCAGGCCGTAGCCGGACTTGGTCTCGAAGGTGGTGGTGCCCTGCCGGCGGGCCTCGTCGAGGTGGCGCAGCAGGTTGGCTTCCAGTTCGGCGTCGGTGGCGGCGCGGGTGGCGGCGACGGTCGTGCGGATACCACCGGCCGAGTAGCTGCGGCCGGACATGCGGGCGTTGAACTCGGCGGTGCGGTCGCCGGCGAAGACCAGGTGCGAGTGGGAGTCGACGAAGCCGGGGATGACGGCCCGGCCCTGCGCGTCGAACACCGTGTCGGCGGCCGGGGCGTCGGCCGCCCGGCCGACCCAGGCGACCCGGTCCCCGTCGATGACCACGGCGGCGTCCTGGACCAGGCCGAGGGGCCCCTCGCCCAGGGCGGGGTCGTTGGTGACGAGGCTACCGATGTGCGTGATGAGGGTGGTGGTCATGGTTCCTCTTCGTGGAGGGCGGGCGTCCTGGTGCGGGCCGACGGTCGGGGTGCGCCCGCCGTTCCGCCCCCTGAGGGCGGGTGGGCGGGCCGGGTGGGCGCACCCCGACGGGTACTCAGCCCCGGACGGCCGCGATGGACTCGGCCAGAGCTGCGGGCACGTCCGGGACCAGGGTGTGCGCCCCGTCGCGGACGATGTGGCGACCGCCCACGACCGTGTGGCGCACGTCGGCCGCGGAGGCGGCGAACACGGCCGTCTCGGCGCCCAGTCGGGGCGGCGGGCCCGCGGTCCTGACCGAGTCGAGGGCGATCGTGGTGAAGTCCGCGAGCGCGCCCGCCTCCAGGCGTCCCGCGTCGGGCCGGCCCAGTGCCGCATGGCCGTCGGCGGTGGCCGCGGTCAACAGCGCGTTCGCCGTCCAGTGACCCCGGGTGCGGCTGCTCAGGCGCTCGTTGAGCTCCATCGCGCGCGCCTCTTCCAGCAGGTCGATCACGGCGTGGCTGTCGCTGCCGAGGGAGAGCGGGCTACCCGCGTGCTGGAGCCGGCCGGCCGGGCCGATGCCGTCGGCGAGGTCGCGTTCGGTGGTCGGGCACATGCAGGTGCCGGTGGTGGTGGCACCGAGGAGCGCGATGTCCGCGTCGGTGAGGTGCGTGTTGTGGACGCCGGTGGTGCGCGGCCCGAGGACTCCGTGGTCGGCCAGGAGTTGGGTCGGGGTGCGGCCGTGGGCGGCCCGGCAGGCCTCGTTCTCCGCGGTCTGCTCGGAGAGGTGAACGTGCAGGGGAGCCTGTCGTTCCTCGGCCCAGCGGGCGACGGTGGCCAGCTGGCCGGCCGGTACGGCACGCACGGAGTGGATCGCCGCCCCGATCAGGGCGTGCTCGCGGGGCTTGAGGGCCGATGCGCGCTCGGCCCAGGCCTCGGCCGTGCCGTCGGAGAAGCGCAGCTGGTGCGGGTTGGGAGCCTCGCCGAAGCCGGAGGACAGGTAGGCCGTGTCGAGGAGGGTGATGCGGATGCCCGCCGCGGCGGCGGCCTCGATCAGGGCCTCGCCCATGGCGTTCGGGTCGGCGTACGGGACGCCACCGGGGGCGTGGTGGACGTAGTGGAACTCGCCGACGTCGGTGATGCCGGCCAGCGCCATCTCCGCGTAGACGGCGCGGGCGAGCGCGAAGTACGAGTCGGGAGTGAGGTTCTGGGCGACCTGGTACATGAACTCCCGCCAGGTCCAGAAGGTCCCGGAACCCACCTGCACCAGGGAGCGCAGCGCCCGGTGGAAGGCGTGGCTGTGGGCATTGGCCAGACCGGGGACGGTCAGGCCGCGCAGGACCTCGGCCCCGGGGGGCGGGGTCGGGACCCCGGTCCGCAGGGCGGCGATCCGCCCGTCGGCGCCCGCCTCCAGGGCGACGCCCGGCTCGACGGAGGTGCCGAGCCAGGCGTGCTCCAGCCAGTACGTCTTCAGCACGTTCGCCTTCAACGACATGCGAGGCCTTCCAGTACGTCGGCGAGGGCGAGAACGCCGGCCACGCAGTCGTCCTCGGGGGCGAACTCCCGCGGGGAGTGGGAGACGCCGGTGGGATTGCGTACGAACAGCATCGCGGTCGGGACGGCCGCGGAGAGGATTCCGGCGTCGTGTCCCGCGCCGGTGCCGAGGACGGGGACCGAGCCGCCGAGGATCCGGTTCAGCTCGTCGCGCAGGGCGTGCTCGAACTCGATGACCGGGGTGAAGGACTCCCGGACCACGGCGAGGTCGATGCCGTCCCGGTCGGCGTGCTCGCGGGCGGCCTTCTCGATCGCGGTGACCACCGTGTCGAGGGTGGCCTGGTCCGCGGCACGGGAGTCGAGCCATCCGCGGACGAGGGACGGGATGGCGTTGACCCCGTTGGGCTCGACGGCGATCTTCCCGAAGGTGGCGACGGCGCCCGCGAGGGCCGCTTCGCTGCGGGCGGCCAGGACGGTCGCCGCGTAGGTGAGCATGGGGTCGCGGCGGTCCACGAGACGGGTGGTGCCGGCGTGGTTGGCCTCGCCGTGGAAGTCGAACCGCCAGCGGCCGTGCGGCCAGATCGCGGACGCGATGCCGACGGCGTCGCCGGACAGGTCCAGCGCCCGGCCCTGTTCCACGTGGAGTTCGATGAAGGCGCCGATGCGGGCGAGGCGTTCGGGGTCCGCCCCGATGGCGTCGGGGTCGTACCCGGCGGCCTCCATGGCCTGGGGCAGGCTGATCCCGTCGGCGTCGCGGAGCTCGTACGCCCTCTCCTTGGTCAGCTGCCCGGCGGCGAGCCGGGAGCCGACGCAGGCGAGGCCGAACCGGGCCCCTTCCTCGTCACCGAAGTTGGTGATGGCCAGGGGCCTGGAGAACTCCGCGCCCCTCCTGCGGAGTTCGTCCAGAGCCGCGAAGGAGGACACCACCCCGAGGGGGCCGTCGAAGGCACCGCCGTCGGGGACGGAGTCCAGGTGGGAACCCGTGACGACGGCGTCCCCGGCGAGCGGGTCGCCGAGCCAGGCCCACTGGTTGCCGTTGCGGTCGGTCTCGTACGTCAGGCCGCGGGCCTGCGCCTGCGCCTGGAACCAGGTCCGGCAGTCGACGTCGGCACCGGTCCAGGCGAAGCGGCGGTAGCCGCCGGACTCCGCGTGGCGGCCGATGGGGGCCAGGTCGTTCCACATCTCGTGGAAGCCGGTTCCTCCCCGCCCCGCCGCCTCGCCGTCGTTCGGGGCCGTGCCCGGGCCGGACGGGGTGGCCTGGGCAGTGGCCCCGGGGTCGGGGAAGTCGCTCACGCGGAGTGCTCCTGCATGGGGACGCGGACGCCGCGCTCGGCCGCCACGGACTCGGCGATGTCGTAGCCGGCGTCGACGTGGCGGATGACGCCCATGCCGGGGTCGTTGGTCAGGACCCGGCGGATCTTCTCGCCCGCGAGCGGGGTGCCGTCGGCGACCGTGACCTGGCCCGCGTGGATCGAGCGGCCCATGCCGACGCCGCCGCCGTGGTGGATGGAGACCCACGAGGCGCCGGAGGCGACGTTGACCATGGCGTTGAGCAGCGGCCAGTCCGCGATGGCGTCGGAGCCGTCGAGCATGGCCTCGGTCTCGCGGTACGGGGAGGCCACCGAGCCGCAGTCGAGGTGGTCGCGGCCGATGGCCAGCGGGGCGGCCAGCTCGCCGGAGGCGACCATGTCGTTGAAGCGCTCGCCGGCCTTGTCGCGCTCGCCGTAGCCGAGCCAGCAGATGCGCGCGGGCAGGCCCTGGAAGTGGACCCGCTCGCCGGCCATCTTGATCCAGCGGTGCAGGGACTCGTTCTCCGGGAAGAGCTCCAGCATCGCCTTGTCGGTCTTCGCGATGTCGGAGGCCTCGCCGGACAGCGCCGCCCAGCGGAAGGGGCCCTTGCCCTCGCAGAACAGCGGGCGGATGTAGGCCGGGACGAAGCCGGGGAAGGCGAACGCGCGGTCGTAGCCGGCCAGCTGGGCCTCGCCACGGATGGAGTTGCCGTAGTCGAAGACCTCGGCGCCGGCGTCCATGAAGCCGACCATGGCCTCGACGTGCTTCGCCATCGACTCGCGGGCCCGCGTGGTGAAGCCCGCCGGGTCCTTGGCCGCGTACGCCGCCATGTCGTCGAAGTCGACGCCCACGGGCAGGTACGACAGCGGGTCGTGCGCCGAGGTCTGGTCGGTCACGATGTCGATCGGGGCACCCTCCGCGAGCATCTGCGGGAGGAGCTCGGCCGCGTTGCCCAGCAGGCCGATGGACAGCGGCTTGCGGGCGTCGCGCGCCTCGACGGCCAGCTGGAGCGCGTGCCGCAGGTCGTCGGCCTTCACGTCCAGGTAGCGGTGCTCGATGCGGCGCTCGATGGCGCGCGGGTCGACGTCGATGCAGATCGCGACGCCGTCGTTCATCGTCACGGCGAGCGGCTGGGCGCCGCCCATGCCGCCGAGGCCGGCGGTCAGGGTGATGGTGCCCGCGAGGGTGCCGTTGAACTTCTTCGCCGCGACCGCGGCGAAGGTCTCGTACGTGCCCTGGAGGATGCCCTGGGTGCCGATGTAGATCCACGAACCGGCGGTCATCTGCCCGTACATGGTCAGGCCCAGCTGCTCCAGGCGCCGGAACTCCTCCCAGTTGGCCCAGTCGCCCACCAGGTTCGAGTTGGCGAGCAGGACGCGCGGCGCCCACTCGTGGGTCTGCATCACGCCGACCGGGCGGCCGGACTGGACGAGCATCGTCTCGTCCTGCTTGAGGGTCTGCAGGGTG
The DNA here is from genome assembly GCF_040612395.1 of Streptomyces sp. NPDC006430. NCBI lineage: Bacteria > Bacillati > Actinomycetota > Actinomycetes > Kitasatosporales > Streptomycetaceae > Streptomyces > Streptomyces sp. NPDC006430. The sequence continues at coordinate 20,077 of NZ_JBEXQA010000039.1, read as the reverse complement.
CGGACCATCGCGTCGAAGGAGCGCCAGTCGCGCGCGGCCTTGCCGGTGCCGCCGTAGACGACGAGCTTGTCGGGGTGCTCGGCGACCTCGGGGTCCAGGTTGTTCTGGAGCATCCGCAGGGCGGCCTCCTGCTGCCATCCCAGGGTGCTGAGCTCGGTGCCTCGCGCAGCCCGTACGGGGCGGGGTCCTGACATGGCGGTGCCTCCTCCGATGTTGGTCAATCTATTCACATCCTGACCCGCTGAATAGATTCAGTCAACAGCTGCGGGCCGACGCGCCGAATGATTGGCTGACGGACATGGCTGCCGAGACGCCCACGGGCATGCACGCGAGGACGCACACGCAGGGCGCCGCCGAGCGCCGTGACCTGGCCGTACGGGCCGCGGTCGAGCAAAGAATGGTGGGCGGGGCGGACACGGCGCAGCCCCTGGTGTGCCTGCTGGACGTGACCGGGATTCGCACCTCCGCCGCCGCCCTGACCAGCGCCTTCTCCGCCGCACTGGCGCCCGGCACCCCCGTCCTGCACGCCTTCGCGGTGAAGGCGTGCCCGCTGGTGCCGGTGCTGCGGCTGCTCGGGGACGCCGGCCTCGGCTGCGAGGTGGCCAGCCCCGGCGAGCTGGCCCTGGCCCGCGCCGCAGGCGTGGCCCCGGAGCGGACCGTGCTGGACTCCCCCGCCAAGACGCCGGCCGAACTGCGCGAGGCCCTGGCCCTCGGCATCGCCGTCAACGCCGACAACCGCCAGGAGCTGGAACGGCTCGACGCCCTCGTCGCCTCGGCGCCCACCGCATCGCCGATCGGCGTACGGATCAACCCGCAGACCGGCGCGGGCACGATCGACGCCCTGTCGACCGCCACCGCGACCTCGAAGTTCGGGATCGCGCTGCGCGATCCGGGAGCGCGTGAGTGGCTCGTACGGGCCTTCACGGACCGGCCGTGGCTGACCCGGCTGCACACCCACTCGGGCTCGCAGGGCGTTCCACTGCCACTGATCGCCGAGGGAGTGCGGGAGCTGCACGCCCTGGCCGAAGAAATCAACGCGGCCGTCGGGCGGCGACAGGTGGACACCCTCGACATCGGCGGCGGCCTGCCGGTGAACTTCGCTTCGGACGCCGAAACCCCGAGCTACGCGGACTACGTGGCGGCCCTGCGGGAGGCCGCGCCCGCCCTCTTCCGCGGGCACTACGGGCTGGTGACGGAGTTCGGCCGGTCCCTGCTGGCCAAGCACGGGCTGGTGCTCACCCGGGTCGAGTACACGAAGACCACCGGGGCCCGCCCGATCGCCCTCACCCATGCGGGGGTCCAGCTGGCGACCCGTACGGTGTACGCGCCCGAGGCATGGCCCCTGCGGGTCCTCGCGTACGACGCGAAGGGCGCCCCGAAGACCGGCACCCCGATCGCCCAGGACATCGCGGGCCCGGCCTGCTTCGCGGGAGACCTGCTGGCCACGGCCCGGGAACTGCCGGAACTCGCCCCGGGGGACCTGATCGCGATCCCGGACACGGGCGCGTACTTCTTCACGGCCCACTACGGCTACAACAGCCTCCCCCGCCCGGCGGTCCACGGCTTCACCGTCACACCGTCGGGCGACGTCCGCTTCGCGCAGGCCCGCCCGGCGCAGCCGCTGTCCGCGATCGTGGCGGAGGCGGGCGGCGCCGCGCCCGACGCACTGCTCTGAGCTGCGATGCCGGCTCCGCGGGCGACACGGCCAGCGCGGGCAGCGCGGGCGCCCCGATCGGGCGCGGGGCGGGAACGCGGGGTCCCGGAACGGCGAGAGCGAGAGCGGGGGCGGGACGTGGCGTGGCGTGGCGGCAGCGGGCCGTCCGGTTTCAGGCCGGGTCGCCCAGGGTGGCCGCGAGGGCCGGGGTGAGGGCCTCGACCACGGCGTCCGGGGTCAAGGAAACCACCGCGGGCAGCCGGAGCAGGTAGCGCGCCAGCCCGAGGCCGAGGAGCTGGGCCGCGACCAGGCCCGCCGTGCGGGCCGCCCGCTCGGGACCGAGGGCGGCGGCCAGCGCCGGCGCGACCTGGCTCGCGAAGACCTCCCGCATCCGCTCCGCCGCCCGTTCGTTCGTCACCGCCGACCGCAGCAGCACCAGCAGCGCGTCGTCCGCCGGATCCCCCTCCCACCGCTCCACGAAGTGCCGTACGAGCGCCGCGGGCAGCGCGTCCGCCGGGACCGCGCTCAGGTCCGGCAGCCGCAGGTCCACCGCCAGCGCCGCATCGAAGAGCTTCTCCTTGCTCCCGAAGTAGCGCATCACCATCGACGGGTCGATCCGCGCGTCGGCGGCGACGGCGCGGATCGTCGTCCGCTCGTACCCCTGCGCCGCGAAGCGCTCCCGCGCCGCACGCAGGATCGCCGCCTTGGTCTGCGCGCCCTGTGTCGCGCCGAGTGTCATGCCAACAAATGTAGGCCAACAACCGTTGACATGCCACCGCAGCAGGCGCACGCTTATGTCAACAGCCGTTGGCCAACAACCGTTGGCCCGCCTGAGGAGGCTCTCGTGCCGCTGCCCCTGCCCCTGCCCCCGCTGCCCGCCCGGACCACCGTCGCCGTCGTCGGCGCCGGCCCCACCGGCCTCGCCCTCGCCCTGACCCTCGCCGGAGCCGGCATCGACTTCGTCCTCCTCGACCGCCAGGCCGAGGGCGCCGGAACTTCCCCCGGCTCCGCCGAGGGGACCCCCACCCGCGCCGCCGTCGTCCACGCCCGCACCCTGGAGGTCCTCGACGAGCTCGACCCGTCCGGCGCCCTGTCCGCCGAGCTGGTCGGCCGCGGCATCCCGGTCAGCCGTTTCCGCATCCGCGACGGCGCCCGCCTGCTCGCCACCATCCCCTTCGACGGCCTGCGCACGACCCATCCGTACGCGCTGATGGCCCCCCAGTACGAGACCGAGGCCGTGCTCCTGGCCCGCCTGCGCGCCCTCGGCGGCGACGTCCACCGCCCGTACGAGGTCACCGCCGTCACCCAGGACGCCGACGGGGTCACTCTCACCACCGCCACCGGCGAGACCCTGCGGGCCGACCACGCGGTCGGGGCGGACGGGATGCACAGCACCGTCCGCGGGGCGGCCGGAATCGGGTTCACGGGCGCCGCCTACGAGGAGTCCTTCGTCCTCGCCGACGTGACCATGGACTGGGCCCCCGGCCCCCGTGAGGTGTCGCTCGCCTTCGGCGCCGCCGGCCTCACCGTCATCGCCCCGCTGCCCGATCCGGGGTCCGCGGGAGGGAGCCGGGGCCGGCACTACCGGGTCGTCGCCACCGTGGCCGAAGCCCCGGCCGAGCCGGACCTCGCCTTCGTACGACGCCTGCTGGACGAGCGCGCCCCGGGGGCCACCGTCCACTCGCTCGCCTGGTCGTCGCGGTTCCGGATCCACCACCGGGTCGCCGACCGCTACCGCGCGGGCCGTCTGCTGCTCGCCGGGGACGCCGCCCACGTGCACAGCCCGGCCGGCGGCCAGGGCATGAACACCGGCATCCAGGACGGGTACGCCCTCGGCCGGGCGCTCGCCGACGGCGACATCGACGCCTACGAGACCCGCCGGCGCCCCGTAGCCCTGCGCGTGGTGGCCCTGACCGACCGGATGACCCGGGTCGCAACCACCCGCAGTCCGGTCCTGCGCGCCGTGCGCAACACCGTGCTCCCCCTCCTCGCCCGCGTCCCGGCCCTCCGGGGGCGCCTCGCCACCGAGCTGGCCGAGCTCAACTACCGCTGAGCGCCCCCGCTCCCCGCACCCCGACTCCCAACTCCCTACTCCACGAACAGCCCGCGCGCCGCGGCACGCGCGTCGAAGGCCTCCAGCCTCGCCTGCGCGTCCGGCAGCGCGTCCGCCATCGCCTCCAGCAGCACCCGCCCCAGCAGCATCGGAGCACACGCCGTGTCGAAGGCCAGCCCGGTCCCGACGGGCGCCGGGATCAGCAGGTCCGAGTGCCGGGCCACCGGCGCGAAGGCCGAGTCGGCGACCGTCACCACCGTCAGACCGGCCGACCGTGCGTGCTCCAGGGCCTCCGCCACCTCTCGCGGGTGCCGCGGCAGCGCGAAGCACAGCAGCGCCGAGGCTCCGGCGCCCGCAGCCGCGTCGATCCGGTCGGCGAGCATCGAGCCGCCCTCGTCGAGGAGGCGTACGTCCGGGTGCACCTTGGCGGCGAAGTACGCGAACCCGCGCGCCTGCGAGGACGCCGCCCGCAGCCCCAGTACGGGCAGCGGGCTGGAACCGGCGAGCACCCGGCCGGCCTCCTGGACCGGTGAGGGATCGGCAAGCATGGTTGACAGTCGCTGCAGGTTCTCGATCTCGCCCTGGACTGCCTGCTGGTACTCGTTGTACGCGTCCTCCTGCGCCGCCGCGGCCCGCTCGGCGGGAGCCACCTCGCGCAGGTGCCGGCGCAACGCCGGGTATCCGTCGAAGCCGAGCGCCACCGCGAAGCGGGTCACCGAGGGCTGGCTCACCCCGGCCAGCTCGGCGAGTTCCACGCTCGACAGGAACGGCACATCGGCCGCCCCGCGCACCATGCAGTGGGCGATCCTCCGCTGGGTGGGCGTCAGCCGGTGCCCCTCGAACAGCTTCTGCAGCCGCGCTGCCGGGCTGTCGCTCATCCCGACCCCTCCGTCCCCGTGATTATTCAGTCACGGAGCACTCTGCATGCGGTTATGCAGGACGGCAAGCCGCGGACCGCTCCGCGAGACGGGCGGGGCCGGGCACGGCGGGCCGGGGCAGGCACGGCGGGCCGGGGCGGGGATACGGGGGCTATCCCCCGTGCCCGGGCCGCCGGCCCTTCCTACGCTGGGCCCATGGAGTCCCAGGAGCTCAAGAAGGAACTCGACGCGACGTTGCACGCCCGGCGGGAGCTGGGGCCGGAGTACGAGGCCGCACTCGTGGACTCCTTCGTGGACAAGGTCGACACGCAGGTCCGGCGCAGACTGGCCGAGGAACGACTTGCCGCGGCCCGCGGGGGCCGGGACGCACCGTCGACTCAGGACGGGAACTTCGGGGAACGCTTCGGCTTCGCCATCATCACGCTGGTGCTGGCGATCCCGCTCTCGGCCATCGGCGCCACGCAGGCGGGCATCAAGGGTCTGCTGGTCGCCTGGGCGGGCATCCTCGGCGTGAGCTTCGTCCACGCCGCCAGGTCCTTCCGCCCCCGCGACCCACACCGCGACCACGATCGGGCCGGGTGACGGACGGAGTGGTGCGCGGGGACCGCCGCACCCTCGGGTGCGCGAGGGGCGGGACGACGGCGGTCCCCGCGAAGGACACGGGCCGGGTCAGGGCCGGCCGCGTCCATGGCGTTCACGCGGTCCGGGAGCCGCTCCGGAGGTACGCCAACGCCGTTTGGTGGTGTCGGCCGGGGCTTCTTCGCTCCTGCCGACAACCACCACTGTGCCGGAGCCGTGTTAAGCCGGTGCTGCCGTCACATGACGGGCCCGTACCGTTTGCGCGACGGGCCGATACGCCACCGGCGAACGGCTACTTCGCGTCCTTGGCGAGGAACGCCAGCAGGTCCTGACGGCTCACCACACCGGTCGGCTTGCCCTCGACCAGCACGATCGCCGCGTCCGCCTCGCCCAGCACGGCCATCAGCTCGGAGACCGGCTCGCCCGAGCCGACCTGCGGCAGCGGCGAGCTCATGTGCTTCTCCAGCGGGTCCGTCAGCGCGGCCCGCTGCGCGAACAGCGCCGCCAGCAGCTCCTTCTCCACGACCGAACCGATGACCTCGGCGGCCATCACGTCCGGGTGACCGGCGCCCGGCTTGACGATCGGCATCTGCGACACGCCGTACTCGCGCAGCACCTCGATCGCCTCGCCGACGGTCTCTTCGGGGTGCATGTGGACCAGGGACGGCATGGCGCCCTCCTTGTCCGCGAGCACGTCCCCGATGCGCGCCGCGGGGCCCGCCTCCTCAAGGAATCCGTGACCGGCCATCCACTCGTCGCTGAAGATCTTGCTGAGGTAGCCGCGGCCGCTGTCCGGCAGCAGGACGACGACCACGTCGTCCGGGCCCAGGCCCTCGGCCACCTTCAGCGCGGCCACCACGGCCATGCCGCAGGAACCGCCGACGAGCAGCCCCTCCTCCTTGGCCAGCCGGCGCGTCATCTGGAAGGAGTCCTTGTCGGACACCGCGATGATCTCGTCGGTGACGTTCGGGTCGTAGGCGGTCGGCCAGAAGTCCTCGCCGACGCCCTCGACCAGGTACGGGCGGCCGGAACCGCCGGAGTAGACCGAACCCTCGGGGTCGGCGCCGATGACCTTGACCTTGCCGCCGGACACCTCCTTGAGGTAGTTGCCGGTGCCCGAGATCGTGCCGCCGGTACCGACGCCCGCCACGAAGTGCGTGATCTTCCCGTCGGTCTGCTCCCACAGCTCGGGACCGGTGGTCTCGTAGTGCGAACGCGGGTTGTTCGGGTTGCTGTACTGGTCCGGCTTCCAGGCGCCCGGCGTCTCGCGGACGAGGCGGTCGGACACGTTGTAGTAGGAGTCCGGGTGCTCGGGGTCTACGGCGGTCGGGCAGACCACGACCTCGGCGCCGTAGGCGCGCAGCACGTTGATCTTGTCCAGGGACACCTTGTCAGGGCAGACGAAGATGCACTTGTAGCCCTTCTGCTGGGCCACGATGGCGAGTCCTACGCCGGTATTGCCACTGGTCGGCTCCACGATGGTGCCGCCGGGCTTGAGGGCACCGCTCTGCTCGGCGGCCTCGATCATCCGGACGGCGATCCGGTCCTTCACGGAACCACCGGGATTGAAGTACTCGACCTTGGCAAGGACGGTGGCCTGCAGGCCTTCGGTCACACGGTTGAGCTTCACCAGCGGGGTGTTGCCGACGAGGCTGATCATCGAGTCGTGGAATTGCACCATGTTCTCCAGGGAGGGGACTCCACGGGTTCTCCGGGAGGTCCAGCCAGACTATGCGGAAAGGGATTGACCGACGGGCAGTACGGGGCAGGTACGTCAACGGGGCCAGGTAGGAAAGCGAGGTGGCCGAGGGCGTGTCCAGGGCAAGGACGGCCCGCCGGATCGCGGCGGGCGCGGCGTACGGCGGAGGCGGGCTCGGGCTGGTCGGGGCCGCCGCCGTGGGGCTGGTGCTGGCGGAGGTCCAGTTCGCCAAGCGGACGGTGGGCAACGGCCAGGGCGAGCCGCCGCGGGCGGACGGGCTGTACGGGAGCGAGTTCGGCGGGCCGGAACTGAGCCCCGGGCCGCTGCGGCTGGCCATGCTGGGCGACTCCACGGCCGCCGGGCTCGGCGTGCGGCGGGCCAGACAGACCCCGGCCGCCCTTCTGGCCTCCGGACTGGCGGCGGTGGCCGAGCGCCCGGTGGACCTGCGCAACGTGGCCCTGTCCGGGGCCATGTCCGATGACCTCGAACGCCAGACGGACCTCCTCCTCGACGGCGAGCTGCCGCCCCCGGACGTCTGCGTGATCATGATCGGGGCGAACGACGTGACGCGGCGCATGCCGCCGACGCAGTCGGTCCGCCACCTCACCTCGGCCGTCCGCCGGCTGCGGCTCGCGGGCGCCGAGGTGGTGGTCGGCACCTGCCCCGACCTGGGCACGATCGAGCCGGTCTACCAGCCCCTGCGGTGGCTGGCCCGCCGGGTCTCGCGCCAACTGGCCGCCGCCCAGACCATAGGGGTGGTCGCGCTGGGCGCCCGTACGGTCTCGATGGGGGACCTGCTCGGACCCGAGTTCGCCGCCAATCCGCGCGAGATGTTCGGCCCGGACTCCTACCACCCCTCGGCCGAGGGGTACGCGACCGCCGCCATGGCGGTCCTGCCGACCCTGTGCGCGGCGCTCGCCCTGTGGCCCGAGTCCGACCTGCTGGATGTGGCCCGGCACGAGGACATGCTTCCGGTGGCCAAGGCCGCGTCGGCCGCGGCCGGCCAGGCGGGCACCGAGGTCACGCCCGCCCGCGGCCCGTGGGCCCTCCTCAAGCACCGGCGGCGCCGCCGGGTCCTGGGCGAGGACGTGACCCCGCCCCCGCCACCCCCGACCGAAACCGAAGCCGCACCCCCCCGGTCGACGGACACCTAGCCCCCGCCCGGAACCCCACCATTCCGGCCCGGAACAGCACCGCGGGCGGGACCGTTCCCCCCGCGGAGCGACCGGCATCACATGCCGAATTCGGTGACCTCGACCGTACGGGCCGGTAACTTCGCTTGCGGTCCAGCAACGAGCCGCAACTCACCCCCCTTGGAGCCCCGATGCCCGAAGCCGTCATCGTTTCCACCGCCCGCTCCCCGATCGGGCGCGCCTTCAAGGGGTCCCTCAAGGACGTCCGCCCGGACGACCTGACCGCCACGATCATCCAGGCAGCCCTCGCCAAGATTCCCGAGCTGGACCCGCGCGAGATCGACGACCTGATGCTCGGCTGTGGCCTTCCGGGCGGCGAGCAGGGGCACAACCTCGGCCGCATCGTGGCCATCCAGATGGGCATGGACTACCTGCCGGGCACCACGATCACCCGGTACTGCTCCTCCTCCCTGCAGACCTCCCGCATGGCCCTGCACGCCATCAAGGCGGGCGAGGGCGACGTCTTCATCTCCGCGGGCGTCGAGACGGTCTCCCGTTCGGTCAAGGGCAGCTCTGACGGCCTGCCGGACACCCACAACCCGCTGTTCGCCGACGCGGAGGCCCGTACCGCCGCCGTCGCGCAGAGCGAGGGCTCGTCCTGGCGCGACCCGCGCGAGGACGGCCTGATCCCGGACGCGTACATCACGATGGGCCAGACCGCCGAGAACCTGGCCCGGCTCAAGGGCGTGACCCGCCAGGACATGGACGAGTTCGGCGTGCGTTCGCAGAACCTCGCCGAGGCCGCCATCAAGAACGGCTTCTGGGAGCGGGAGATCACCCCGGTCACCACCCCGGACGGCACCGTCGTCTCCACTGACGACGGTCCGCGCGCCGGCGTCACCCTGGAGGGCGTACAGGGCCTCAAGCCCGTCTTCCGCCCCGACGGCCTGGTGACGGCCGGCAACTGCTGCCCGCTCAACGACGGCGCCGCCGCGCTGGTCATCATGAGCGACACCAAGGCGCGGGAGCTGGGCCTGACCCCGCTGGCCCGGATCGTCTCCACCGGTGTCACCGGACTCTCCCCCGAGATCATGGGTCTCGGGCCGGTCGAGGCATCGAAGCAGGCCCTGAAGCGCGCCGGCCTGACCGTCGGCGACATCGACCTGTTCGAGATCAACGAGGCCTTCGCGGCCCAGGTCATCCCCTCGTACCGGGACCTGGAGATCCCGCTGGAGAAGCTGAACGTCAACGGCGGAGCCATCGCCGTCGGTCACCCGTTCGGGATGACCGGTGCCCGCATCACCGGCACTCTGATCAACAGCCTCCAGTTCCACGACAAGCAGTTCGGCCTGGAGACCATGTGCGTGGGCGGCGGCCAGGGCATGGCCATGGTCATCGAGCGGCTGAGCTGAGCCGGAGCGGAGGGTAGGGGTCGCCACGAGGAACGAGCGGCGGCACCTGCCCGCAGCGGTGGCGAAGCCCAGCGCGACCACGAGATCGAGCGGCTGAGCTGAGCCGGAGCGGAGGGTAGGGGTCGCCACGAGGAACGAGCGGCGGCACCTGCCCGCAGCGGTGGCGGCCAGATGTCGCAAGGGATCTGCTTGATCCCTTGCGGCCTACTGACACCGTTTCCAACCCCGTCGCGGCCGACCTGTGACCGAATCTCCCCCAGGATGTGACCTTTATCCTGGGGGTTTGGCGTTTCCCCAGGTCAGGCCGCATCAGAGGAGCTCCGGTGTGACCAAAGCCCTGTCCAATTCGTGACGTAATGCACTGCACGCCATTCCCAGGTCGGGACACTCTGATGTAGGAAGTCGGGGGATCGAATCAATCAGGAGTTAGTCAGTGAGCGCCATGTCTCTTGCCCTGCTGCTGACCACGGCCGCCGCCGCGGCCGTGGGCGCTGCTGCGCTGCACGCTGTCCACGGCCTGCGCAAGCAGGTGACGGCCCTGCGCGGTGAGCTGGCCGCACCGGCCCACGCGCGCGGTACGACCGTCCCGCACGCCCGTGGCACCGTGGAGTCCCCCGCCGCCGAGATACGAGCCGCCGTGGCCGAGGCCCTGGCCGAGGAGCGCGAGCGCGAGCTGGCCGAGGCGCGGGCCTTCTGGGCCGCGCAGGAGGCCCGCGACGCCGCCGATGCGCCGTCGCTGCTGGGTGGCCTGCCCGGTCTCGGTGAGGACGGTCCCGGCCTCTTCCTGCCCCGGCAGGCGGATCTGGTGGGTCTGGAGCCGGTGCTCGGCGACGACTTCGTCGACGAGTACCCGGAGGACTCGGCCGAGCTGGCCGCCGCCCGCCGGCGTCATCCCTCGCACCCCGACTTCGTACCGGTCCAGGCTTCGGCCCCCGGCGCCGACCACGAGCGCACCGTCAGCCGCCTGGAGGAGCTCGCGGAGGCCCGTACGGCCCTGGCGGACGTCCGTCCGGGTCCGCTGGGCACCCTCGACGTGTACGTGTTCACGGACGGCACCACGCTGTGCATGACCCCCGGACACCGGGAGACGGCGGAGCGCCTCGCCGAGGCCCTGCGGTCGGGCACCGCGCCGGTCCTGCTGGGCGGCTCCGGGATCTCGGGCGCCTACGCGCTGACCTTCTCCTGCGGTGATGCGCAGGACCCGGACGACAACGTCTACATCCTCGCGGACCGCGTCATCGCATCGCTCTGACTTCCGCCTGCTCCACCAGCAGCACGGCCTCGTCCAGCATTTCGGACGGGGCCTTCGCTGTTTCCCGGGGCCGATCGCCCGCGGCGCGCAGCGCCTCGGCGAGGTCCAGTCCGGCTACCGCCACCTGGTCCCCGACGACGAAGACCCCCGCGTCGGGCATGACCCGCACCGGAGCCACCCCCTCCGCCTGCCCGTGCCCTTCGAGCCGCTGGGCCCGTACGGAGAGCTCCCGGGCCAGCTCCAGCGCTTCGGCGGCGGCGACCTGCTGGAGGCGGCTCTGCGGCATGGCCCGCAGACGTTCGGCGAAACGTTCCACGGCGACGGTCAGGGGCGAAGTATCGAGCACCCGGCCGACCTTACGCGCCGCCCGGGCACCATTGCCAACGGGCGAACTCTCCGGCACGGTGGCGTGAAGAGAACAGCACAGCACGGCGATACCTCCGGAGGCGCCCATGTCCGTAGAGTTCTCCGAGCAGACCCACCGGAACATGATCGACAGAATCCCCCTGACCACCGGTCGTGAACTCTCCGACTGGCTCCGCACCGTGGACGACGGCCCCTCCCTCGTCCGGTTCGAGGAGAAGGTCAGCTGGCTGCGCGGGGCGCACGAGCTCTCGTACGGCCAGGCCAAGGCGATCATCCACGAGTACGACCTGCGCAGGGCGGCCCGCAAGTTCGGCTGAGCCCGCCCCTCCTGACCCCGACCCCCGACAGCCGCCCCCGACTCCTGCCCCCGACCCCGGACCCCTCGGACCCCCTCCACAACGCGGGAAGGCCCCGCGAGCGGCGCTTGCTCGCGGGGCCTTCCTCATGCCGCTGGGCGGCTCCGGGACGATTAGTCGTCGCCGGAGAGGATCTGGAACAGGCGGAGCAGCTCCAGGTAGATCCACACCAGGGTCATGGTGAGACCGAAGGCCGCCAGCCAGGCCTCCTCGCGGGGGGCGCCGTAGGTGACGCCGTCCTCGACCTGCTTGAAGTCGAGGGCGAGGAAGCAGGCGCCGAGGACGACGCCGACGATGCCGAAGACGATGCCGAGACCGCCGCTGCGGAAGCCGAGGCCGTCGCCGCCCGCGAAGAGCGAGAACAGCAGGTTCGCGACCATGAGCAGCATGAAGCCCATGGCGGCGGCCATCACGAAGCCGAAGAAGCGGCGGGTGACGCGGATCCAGCGCATCTTGTACGCGAACAGCACCGAGGCGAAGACGCACATCGTGCCGAGCACGGCCTGGATGACCACGCCCGCGCCGAGGTAGGTGCTGGTGGCCGCGCTGATGACGCCGAGGAAGAAGCCCTCGAAGGCCGCGTAGCCCAGGATGATCGCCGGGGAGGCCTTGCGCTTGAAGGTCTGGACGAGCGCCAGGACCATCGCGACGAGCGCGGCGCCGACGGCGATGCCGTACGACTTGTTGAGGTTCGCCGGATCGACGGGCAGCGCGATCCAGGCGAGGGTCGCCGTGAGGACGACCGTGCCGAGCGTCATGGCCGTACGGCTCACGACGTCGTCCATGGTCATCGCCTGGGCGCGGGCCGGTGCCTGCGGCATGCCCGTCGTCACGTCGGTGGCGTAAGGATTCGTCGCGTACGGGTTGGTCCCGGCCTGCTGGTGCTGCGCGTCAAAGCCCGCGTAGCCACCGTTGTCGCGGCTGAACCCCCGTCGCGAGAAGACCGGGTTACTGCTCCTCATCTCACTCCTCCATGGCCACCGTGCGCAGCCTTGCGTCAAGAGTAATGTGCTCGCAAAGAAAGCACCCTACTGCTGGAGGAGGATCTTAGGAGAAGGCGCGGCGAAGCGCAGGGGATAACGAGTGGGGCTGCGGGAGTGCCCGGAGCCGGACTTGAACCGGCACGACCCAAAGGCCAGCGAGGTTTAAGCTCGCCGTGTCTGCATTCCACCATCCGGGCAAGGCGTAGCGGCGCCTGGAAAATCGACTGGACGCTGTGCCGAGCCTATCGGGAACGCCCAGGTCGGCAGCGGGCCCTCCATCCGATGTTGTCTTATTTTATTGGCGCTTGAGGGGTCGTCAGGCCCGAGAACGCACGGTGGGCCCCTTCTGGGCAGTGATCACCCCCTATATCGGAATGACGGGATTTCGATGGCTCGCGCGCCCACCCCGCCACCCCGTGCCACCCCAGGTCCCCCGGGCCGCCCGAGCTGGTACGGAGCACTGCGCCGCCGTACGGCGCGGCGCGCGGCGACCCTCACGCCGGCCGGGCCGGCCGTCATACCAGAGGAGGAGAAGCCCGGCCCCGCGGTCAGACTCCAGTGGGCCTGGGAACGGGCACCGCGGCTGATCCCCGGCGCGGCGGGCGCGGCGACGATGGGAAGGTCCCACCGATCCGCAGACCGCAGCATGGTCAAGCCCGAGGAGTCGCTTCCGTGACCACCACCAACTACGCCCCGCGCACCGCCCAGGCCGTGGCCGCCCGGGCCACCGACCTCTCCAAGGTGTACGGCCAGGGCGAGACCCAGGTGGTCGCCCTGGACAACGTCTCCGTGGACTTCGGCCAGGGCCAGTTCACCGCGATCATGGGGCCCTCGGGGTCCGGCAAGTCCACCCTGATGCACTGCGTCGCCGGCCTGGACACCTTCTCCAGCGGCTCCGTCCGCATCGGCGAGACCGAACTCGGCACCCTCAAGGACAAGCAGCTGACCCAGCTGCGCCGGGACAAGATCGGCTTCATCTTCCAGGCGTTCAACCTGCTGCCGACCCTGACGGCGCTGGAGAACATCACGCTGCCGATGGACATCGCCGGCCGCAAGCCGGACCGGCAGTGGCTGGACAACGTGATCAGCATGGTGGGCCTCGCCGACCGGCTCGGCCACCGCCCCACCCAGCTCTCCGGAGGCCAGCAGCAGCGCGTGGCCGTGGCCCGCGCCCTGGCCTCCCGCCCCGAGATCATCTTCGGCGACGAGCCCACCGGAAACCTGGACTCCCGCTCCGGCGCCGAGGTCCTCGGCTTCCTGCGCAACTCCGTCCGCGAGCTCGGCCAGACCGTCGTCATGGTCACCCACGACCCGGTGGCCGCCTCCTACGCGGACCGCGTCATCTTCCTCGCCGACGGCCGCATCGTCGACGAGATGCTCCACCCCACCGCCGACGGGGTGCTCGACCGCATGAAGGCCTTCGACGCCAAGGGCCGCACCAGCTGAGGAACCGCCCTTCCCCCCAGGCCTCCGCCGATCCTCGGGTCGCGCTGGTCTTCGCCACCGCTGCGGGTAGTGCCGCGCTCGCGCCTCGCGCGACCCCTACCTCCGCTACGGCTCGGCCCAGCCGTTCGATCCCCCGACATCTGGACTCCTCCACCATGTTCCGTACCGCGCTGCGCAACGTCCTCGCGCACAAGGCCAGACTGCTGATGACGGTGCTCGCCGTCACGCTCGGCGTCGCCTTCGTCTCCGGCACCCTCGTCTTCACCGACACCCTCGGCAAGGCCCTCTCCGGCCAGTCCGCCAAGAGCTACGACGGCGTCGCCGTCTCCGTGACCTCGTACGGCCAGTCCCGCAGCGACGACGGTCAGAAGGAGGGTGAGCCCGGCATCAGCCAGCAGACCCTCGACAAGGTCAAGGCCGTCAAGGGCGTCGGCACCGTCTCCGGCCGGCTCTCCGGCTTCGCCGGCGTCGGCGACGAGAACGGCAAGCTGATCGGCAGCGGCTGGGCCAACCGAGGCTCCAACTTCGCCCCCGCGGGCGACGGCAAGGACCCCAACTACCGGTTCGGCGAGGGCAACGGCCCGGCCACCGCCGACCAGATCGCGCTCGACAAGGAGACCGCGAGCAAGGGCAAGTACCAGGTCGGCGACAAGGTCCGCGTCGCCACCAACGGCCCGGTGAAGGAGTACACCCTGACCGGTGTCTTCACCACCGACGACGGCCAGGTCAACGCCGGCGGCAGCCTCGTCCTCTTCGACACCGCCACCACCCAGAAGCTGTACCTCAAGCCCGGCTTCTACAACGAGCTCTCCATCAGCGCCAAGGCCGGAACCTCGGCCGACCAACTGCTGGCCGACGTCAAGCCGCTGCTCGACGGCAAGAACACCAAGGCCCAGACGGGCGCCCAGCTCGCTAAGGAGCAGGCCGACGCCATCAAGAAGGAAATGAGCGGCATGAGCACCATGCTGCTCGTGTTCGCCGGCATCGCACTCTTCGTCGGCATCTTCCTCATCTACAACACCTTCACCATGCTGGTCGCCCAGCGCACCAAGGAGCTGGCCCTGCTGCGCGCCGTCGGCGCCAAGCGCGGCCAGGTCATGCGTTCGGTCATGAGCGAGGCCCTCGTCGTCGGCCTGATCTCCTCCGCCATCGGTCTGGTCACGGGTATCGGCCTGGCGGTCGCCATGCGCTCCCTGATGGGCTCCGTCGGCGCCAAGATCCCGGCCGGCGACCTGATCGTCACCCCGGCGACGATCGTCACCGCCGTCGTCATCGGTGTACTCGTCACGATGGTCGCCGCGGTGTTCCCGGCCTGGCGCACCGGTCGGATACCCCCGGTCGCCGCCATGGGCAGCGCCCACCTGCCGGCCTCCACGAAGTCCCTGCTCCTGCGCAACGTCATCGGCAGCGTCTTCGAGCTGCTCGGTCTCGCGCTGGTCCTGGGCGGGGTGTCCAAGGGTGGCGAAACGGGCCGCTACCTCATCGGGGCCGGCGCGTTCTTCCTGATCATCGGACTGATCGTGCTGCTCCCGCTGTTGTCCCGGCCGCTCATCGCCGCCATCCGGCCGCTGCTGGAGAAGGTCTTCGGGGTGCCGGGCAAGCTGGCCGCGCAGAACGCCGTGCGCAACCCGCGCCGCACCGCCGTCACCGCCGCCTCCCTCACCATCGGCCTCACCCTGGTCACCACCCTGTCCGTGCTCGGCATCACCATGGGCAAAGCCGTGGACCGGATGAGCACCGACAAGATCAAGGCCGACTACAAGGTCTCCATGGCCATGGGCGGCGGCAGCCTCGACAAGTCCGTCGCCGAAACCCTCGCCAAGGCCAAGGGCATCAAGGCGGTCTCCCCGCAGACGGCCGGCTCGCTGAAGATCGGCGACGAGTTCAAGTCCACCTCGGGCGTCAACCCGGCCGCCCTCGGCGAGATGCTCAACGTCGAGGTCCTCAGCGGCTCGCTGGACAGCCTCGGCCGGGGCGAGGTCGCGGTCGCGGAGAAGACCGCGACGAAGCAGAAGCTGTCGGTCGGCTCGACCCTCCAGGTCATGTACGAGGACGGCCAGAAGGGCTCGCTCAAGGTCGGCGCGGTCTACAAGGACCTCGACGGCCTGCTGTCCCCGTACGTCATCGACGACAAGATCCTCAGCGCGCACTCCGAGGAGCCCTACATCCCCGAGGTGTACGTCAACACCACCGGCGGCGAGTCGAAGGCGGGCGAGAAGGCGGTCCTCGACGCCCTCGGCAACAACCCGGCACTCTCCATCGCCACCCAGCAGGACATGCGCAACGAGATGGGCGGCATGATCAACACGGCGCTGAACATCATGTACGGCCTGCTCGGCATGGCGCTGATCATCTCGGTTCTCGGCGTGGTCAACACCCTTGCGATGTCCGTCTTCGAACGGACGCAGGAGATCGGCATGCTGCGGGCGATCGGCCTCGACCGGAGCCGGGTCAAGAACATGATCCGCCTGGAGGCCGTGGTGATCTCGCTCTTCGGCGCGGTCCTCGGCATCGTCGTCGGCGTCTTCCTCGCCTGGGCGGTCGGCTCCACCCTCACCAAGTCGGTGCCGGGTTACGAGCTCGTCGTCCCGTACGACCGGATCGGCGTCTTCCTGCTGCTCGCCGGTGTGGTGGGCGTCCTGGCGGCCATGTGGCCCGCCCGCAGCGCCGCCCGGCTGAACATGCTCACGGCCATCAAGACCGAGTAGCCGCAGCGGCAGGGACACGAGGACGCGGAAGGGCTCCGGGGCACACCCCGGGGCCCTTCCGTCCGCATCAGGCGCCCCAGGTGCGCAGCCGCAGCGGCAGCCCCGACTGCCCGGCCGTTCCGGGCTTCACGGCGAGGACCTGGTTGACCCCGAGCCGCCCGTGTTCGAAGCCCAGCGCCGAGGCCGCCATGTACAGCAGCCAGACCCGGGCCCGCCCGGGCGAGGTCAGCCGAACGGCCACCTCCCAATGCTCCTCCAGCCGGGCCACCCAGGCCCTCAGGGTGAGCCCGTAGTGCTCGCGCAGCGCCTCCACGTCGCGGACCTCGAACCCGGCCCGCTCCAACTCGCCCACCGTCGTCCCCACCGGGGAGAGTTCACCGTCGGGGAAGACGTAGGCGTCGATGAACGGGTCGACCCGGTACGCCGCTTCGTCCGGCTCCGGCGGGCGCGCGATCTGGTGGTTCAGCAGCCGGCCGCCGGGGACGAGCAGGGCGTGCAGGGTGCGGGCGTATTCGCGGTAGCGGTCGGCGCCGACGTGCTCGGCCATGCCGATGGAGGAAATGGCGTCGTACGGGCCGTCCTTGACGTCCCGGTAGTCCTGGATCCGGATGTCGATCCGGTCGGCCAGGCCCTCCTCCGCGGCCCGCTTGCGCGCGTACACGGCCTGCTCGCGCGAGAGCGTGACGCCGGTGACGTGGACCCCGTACTCCCGGGCGGCGTGCAGTGCCATGGAGCCCCAGCCGCAGCCGACGTCCAGGAGGCGCTGCCCGGGCTCCAGGCCCAGCTTCCGGCAGACCAGGTCGAGTTTGTCCCGCTGTGCCTCCTCCAGCGTGGAGCCGGGGCTCCAGTAGGCGCAGGAGTACACCATCGAGGGGCCGAGGACCTTCTCGTAGAACTCGTTGCCGACGTCGTAGTGGTGACTGATCGCCTGTCGGTCCCGACTCCTGCTGTGCGTCGGCCCGCCGCGGCGGGGAGCCTCCTCGGGCGGCGGCGCGGGCGCCGGCCACGGCCGGGCCAGGGCGATCAGATCGCGTACGGCGGCCCGGGCCTCCGGGTCGCGCAGCAGTCCGGCGGCCCTGGCGGGGCCGTCCGGCAGCCGGGGCAGGAGCGGGCGCAGGGTGGCGAGCTTGCCCGGACCGGAGCGTCGGTCTCCCGGCGGGGCGTCGGCGACGGCTGCGGGCTTCCGCTCCCAGAGCAGGCCGGCCACCCGGTCCAGCAGGGCGAACAGGTCGCCCTCGACGGTCAGGTCCCCGGCGACCCAGGCGCGGGCCAGCCCCAGTTCACCGGGCCGCCACAGCATGCGGCGCAGGGCGCGCCGGTTGGCCAGCACCAGGGTGGGGCCGGACGGCGGTCCGGCCTCGCTGCCGTCCCAGGCCCGGATCCGGACGGGCAGGGGGGCACCCAGCAGAGTCTCGGCAAGGGCGGCCAGCCGCGGCGCGGCGTCGGTCATCGAAGGCACCTCCAGAACGATCCGACCGAACGACCTACCCGTTTCGGGCCCGCGTCAATCGGAAGGGAACGCCGAAGGGGCCGCCCGCACCACGGATGGCGGACAGCCCCTTCGGGGACGTGCTGGAGGAGGTGCCGGTCAGGCCCTGGTCAGGAGGCCTTGGCCTTCTGGGCCGGGGCGGCGGCCGAGGCGGCCGGAGCCGGCGCCGGCTTGGCGGCCTCGTAGAACTCCTCGCGCGGGGTCTCCAGCGCACCGAGGGAAACGACCTCGCGCTTGAGGAACATGGCGAGCGTCCAGTCGGCGAAGACACGGATCTTGCGGTTCCAGGTCGGCATGGCCATGCCGTGGTAGCCACGGTGCATGTACCAGGCGAGCCGGCCCTTGAGCTTGATCTTCATCTTGCCCATGACGATCATCGCGACGCCCTTGTGGAGGCCGAGGCCCGCCACCGCACCCTTGTTGGAGTGCGCGTACTCGTGCTGCGGGAAGCCCCGCATGCCCGAGATGACGTTGTCGCCGAGGACCTTGGCCTGGCGCAGCGCGTGCTGGGCGTTCGGCGGGCACCAGGCGTTCTCGACGCCGGCCTTGCGGGCGGCGATGTCCGGGACCTGGGCGTTGTCGCCGGCGGCCCAGATGTAGTCGGTGCCCTGGACCTGGAGGGTGGGGGCGGTGTCGACGTGGCCGCGCGGGCCCAGCGGCAGGCCGTAGCGGGCCAGGACCGGGTTGGGCTTCACGCCGGCGGTCCACACGAGGGTGTCGGAGTCGACCTCAAGGCCGTTCTTCAGCACCACGTGGCCGTCCACGCAGGAGTCCATGGAGGTGTTGAGGTAGATCTCGATGCCGCGGGACTCGAGGTGCTCCTTGCCCCAGGTGCCGAGCTTGGGCCCGACCTCGGGGAGGATCTTGTCGGCCGCGTCCACCAGGATGAAGCGCATGTCCTCGCGCTTGACGTTGGTGTAGTACTTCGCGGCGTCGCGGGCCATGTCCTCGACCTCACCGATGGTCTCCGCGCCGGCGAAGCCGCCGCCCACGAAGACGAAGGTGAGGGCCTTGCGGCGGACGTTCTCGTCCGTCGTGGACTCGGCCTTGTCGAGCTGCTCGAGGACGTGGTTGCGCAGGCCGATGCCCTCTTCGACGCCCTTCATACCGATGCCCTGTTCGGCCAGGCCGGGGATCGGGAAGGTGCGGGAGACGGCACCGAGGGCGATCACCAGGTAGTCGAAGGGCAGCTCGTACGCCTCGCCGACGAGCGGCGTGACGACGGCGACCTTGCGGTCCTGGTCGATGCTGGTGACCCGGCCGGTGAGAACCTCTGCCTTGGGCAGCACGCGTCGCAGCGGGACGACGACGTGCCGCGGCGAGATGCTGCCTGCGGCCACTTCAGGGAGGAAGGGCTGGTAGGTCATGTACGAGCGCGGGTCGACGACCGTGACGGTCGCCTCGCCGTAACGCATCTTCTTCATGATGCGCTTGGCTGCGTACAGGCCTACGTACCCACCTCCTACAACGAGGATCCTGGGACGCTCCGTGGTGCTCATGGAACGAGTATCCAGCACCCAAAGGGGTGCTGCTCGTGAGCCCCTTCACAAGGTACGGAAGACCCTCTGCTACACTGCGCGACCCGCGTGACGGAGGTCATGGCGCGCATCGGGAACCAGCCTGTAACGGGAGTCGTTGTTTACCCGTCCTGAACTGGCCTCCAGGCTCTCAAGCGGAGTAGACCACCGGGTTGGTACGTACCTATCGACCGGGTCGGACCGCGCCCCCGCATCGCGCGAACAGGCCCGAGAAAGAGGCCTACGGGGCCCCGAGGGACCCGGAAGGACCCCTCCCGTGACCCAGCGGACCCATTTTCCTTGTGAAGAACTTCACGAAGTTTCTGTGGACGAGGGGACCTAAGACCCCCGTAAAGACCTCCGGAGGGCCCTGGAGGACCTTGGAAACCTCCGCGGCGACTCCGTGACCGCCCTCGTTCCGAGTCGTCAAGGTCGGCGACCGCCGCGACGTCTACCGCGGCATCTGAGTACGAAGGCGGGGGAGCGGGGAGGGGGACCGGGCGGCCCCCGCGGCTGTTTTGCCACTAGCGTAGCCGAGGCCGGGGGGGCACA
>NZ_JBEXQA010000038.1:0-54450 GCF_040612395.1 Streptomyces sp. NPDC006430 | reverse complement strand
GCCCCCTGCGTCCCGCGTGAGCCACCCCGTGTGTGTTCCCCTCCTGCGCTCCCCGACGCTCGTCCGCGGGGGCGATCCGCGTCAGCCGCTTCGCACGGGGCCGGTCAGCGTCGCAGCTGCACGAAGCTGCGGCCCGTGGCCCGCCATGTCACGGCGCGGGGCCAGCCCGCGCCCGCCGCTTCGGCGCGCAGGGCACGGGCACCGAGGCGCGCCCAAGGGAAGGGCACGCCGCGGCGGCCGTGCCCGTCGTCGACGTGGACCTCGACGCGTTCGTCGACGTCCGCGGCGGCGACCTCGACCAGCAGGGAACCGGCCGGGGCCGCGAGCCGGGCGGCACGGCGGAGCAGGGCGGCGGGGTCGCCGCCGATGCCGATGTTGCCGTCGATGAGCAGGACCGTGCCCCAACGACCTTCGCTCGGAAGCGGGTCGAAGACGGACCGGCACAGGGCACTTCCCCCCGAGCGCACCGTACGGGCCACTGCCTCCGGGGTGACGTCCACGCCCAGTGCTGGATGTCCGCGGGCGGCGAGAGCGGCGACAAGACGGCCCGGTCCGCACCCGATGTCCAGGACCGGGCCGCGGCAGCGGGCCAGGACCGTGGCATCGGCGGCGTCGGGCTCGGCACACCAGCGTTCCACCTCCAAGGGCAGCAGCCACCCGTCGCTGCGCCGCAGGTAGAGAGGGCCCTGGCCGGCGCGCAGTGCGTCGGCGTACGGATCGGCCCGCCAGGCCTGCGCGGGCTCCGCGAGCTGAGCGAGCTGCGCGGTCACCGTACGACCGCGCACAGCTCGGCGTGCAGGGCGGCGAATCGGGTCCTCGGTGCGCCGGCCGCGACCTCCCCCGCATCGGCGGGAGTGTCCACGTCGCGCAGCACGCAAAGGTCTCGTACGGTCCGCCCGGACGCGGTCAGCCGCCGTCGCTGCTCCGCCCCGGTGTGCGGCACGGACATGGGGACGCCGAGCAGCAGCGCCGGGTCGGGTTCGGCGAGCCCCAGAGCCCAGAACCCACCGTCCAGGGCGGGGCCGAACCAGGCGCTCGTACGGGTGAAGTCGAGTCCTCGGGCCAAGAGCTCCGGGGTGACCTGGGGGGTGTCCATGCCGATCAGCAGCGCGGGACCGTCGGACAGGGCGAACGCCGCGGCGAGTCGGGCGTCGAGCCCGCCCCCGCACTGCGGGACGACCTCGATGCCGTCCGGCAGCCAGGGCCCGGGCATCCCGTCGAGGACCAGGACGTGTCGCCGGGCCGGCGTGGCGACAACGGCCGCCAGGGTGTCCTGGAGGGCGGCGCGCGCCAGCTCGGCCGCCTGCTCGGGAGTGAAACGGGGCGTCAGGCGTGTCTTGACCCGGCCGGCGACCGGGGCCTTGGCGATGACGAGGACGGTGCTCACGCGCGGGCCTCCCCGGCCGGGACGGACGGCCTGCCGGGCGGCTCGGCCAGGACCCGGCGCATGTCCCGAACGGCCTGCCAGGTGCCCCGCCAGGTACCGGTGACCTTGGACTTCCCAGAGCGCGGCAGGTACGGGACGTCCGTCTCGGCCACCCGCCAGCCCGCGTCGGCGGCCCGTACGACCATCTGGAGCGGATATCCGCTGCGCCGGTCGGTCAGGTCCAGACCCAATAGCGCCTCGCGGCGCGCGACCCGCATCGGTCCGAGGTCGTGCAGGCGCAGCCCGGTGCGCCGGCGCAGCATTCCCGCCAGAGCCAGGTTGCCGGCGCGGGCGTGCGCGGGCCATGCGCCACGTCCCTGCGGGCGGCGCCGGCCGAGCAGCAGGTCGGCCCCGCCGGCCTCCACGCGTGCGGCCATCGGGGCGAGCAGGCCGGGGTCGAGGGAGGCGTCGCAGTCGCAGAAGCAGACGAGGTCCGCGCGAGCGGCCAGCAGCCCGGCGTGGCATGCCGCGCCGAACCCGCGCCGCGGCTCGTGCACCACGGTCGCACCCAGGCTGCGGGCGAGGTCGGCGGAGCCGTCGGTGGAGCCGTTGTCGACGACGATGGCCCGCCAGCCGAGCGGCACCCGCGACAGTACCCAGGGGAGCGCTTCCACCTCGTCGAGGCACGGCAGTACGAGGTCCGCCGGGGGCGGTGCGCAAGCAGAATCAGTCACGTCCACACCGTAGGAAGCGGGGGCGCACGAGAGGGGTTTTCACTCCTTACGAAACGCGGACGCCGTGCCGGATCATGGGAGGTCGAGTTACCCCTGGGCCCGGCCGGCTGTCAGGCTGGGGCCATGGCAGTCAACGATGTGGAGAGCACGGACGAGGGCCGGTGCGCCGTCGACACCGGCGGGCCGGGCACGCCCGGCGAGGTCATGGGCAACGTCCTGGTCGTGGACGACGACCCGACGGTCTCAGAGGTGGTGGCCGGCTACCTCGACCGCGCCGGCTTCGCCGTGCGCCGTGCCGCGGACGGACCGGCCGCGCTGCGCGCCGCCGAGGCGCACCGCCCCGACCTGGTGGTCCTCGACCTCATGCTGCCGGGCATGGACGGACTGGAGGTCTGCCGGCGACTTCGGGCGCGAGCGGGCGACGCCGCTCAGGGCGACACTCCTCCCGTCCCGGTCATCATGCTCACGGCTCGCGGCGACGAGGACGACCGGATCCTGGGCCTGGAAGTGGGCGCGGACGACTATGTGACCAAGCCCTTCAGCCCGCGGGAGCTCGTCCTGCGCGTCCAGTCGGTCCTGCGCCGGGCGGTCCGGGTGCCACCGGCGGGCGGTACCCGTCTCGTGGCGGCGGGCCTGACCTTGGACCCCGCGGCGCGCCGGGTCAGCAAGGAGGGCCGGGAGCTCGCCCTCACCCTGAGGGAGTTCGACCTCCTCCTCTACTTCCTGCGCCACCCCGGGCAGGTCTGCGACCGGGAGCGGCTGATGCGCGAGGTCTGGGGCTGGGACTTCGGTGACCTGTCCACCGTCACCGTCCACGTCCGCAGGCTCCGGGGAAAGATCGAGGACGATCCGGCGAGCCCGCGGCTGATCCAGACCGTATGGGGCGCCGGCTACCGCTTCGACGTCCGTCCCTCCCCGGCAGCAGCCGCACCGGACCCCGGAACGGCGGACGGACATGCGTGACCTGCTACTGATCGCCTTGTACGCCCTCCTGGGCGCGGCTGCCGCAGGCGCACTGGGAGCCGTGGCCCTGCGGATACTGCGGCGGCGCAGCATGGCCGTCTCCCTCACGGTCGTCGCCGCCGTCGCCGTGTCCGCGATGCTCGCCGGGACGCTCGCGGTGGCCTGGGCGATGTTCCTCTCCTCCCACGACCTGGCCGTGGTGACCACGGTCGTCGCCGTGGCCGCCGCCGTATCGCTGGCCACGGCCCTCCTACTGGGGCGGCAGGTCGTGACGCGCTGCCGAGAACTCGTAGGCGCTGCGCGCGAGTTCGGGGAGGCGGGCACCTTCACGGCGCCCTCGGTGCCCGCACCCGCCGAACTCACGGCGCTCAGCCGCGAACTGGCGCTGACCAGCGAGCGCCTGACCGCCTCCCGGGAGCGCGAACGGGCCCTGGAAACCTCCCGGCGCGAACTCGTGGCCTGGATCTCGCACGATCTGCGCACCCCGCTGGCCGGCCTGCGCGCCATGTCGGAAGCGCTTGAGGACGGCATGGCGGCCGACCCCGCTCGCTACCACCGACAGATGCGCACCGAGGTGGACCGCCTCAACTCCATGGTCGGCGACCTCTTCGAGCTCTCCCGCATCCACGCCGGCGCGCTCAGCCTCAGCCCCACCCGCATGTCCCTCTACGACCTGGTGGGCGACGCCCTGGCCGGAGCCGACGCACTCGCCCGCGAGCACGGTGTGCGGCTGGTCGGGGAGGGGGTCGCAGCGCTCCCCGTCGAGGTGGACGGCAAGGAGATGACCCGGGTGTTGTCGAACCTGCTGGTCAACGCGATCCGTCACACCCCGGCGGACGGCACGGTCGCGATCGCCGCCGAGCACCGCGCGGGCGCGGTGGTGTTGTCCGTCACCGACGCCTGCGGCGGCATTCCCGAGGAGGATCTGCCGCGCGTCTTCGACACCGGGTGGCGCGGCACTCCAGCCCGCACCCCTCCTTCCGGCGCGGGCCTGGGCCTGGCGATCGTGCGGGGCATCGTGGAGGCCCATGCGGGTCACGCGGACGTGCACAACGTCTCCGGCGGCTGCCGCTTCGAGCTGACCCTTCCGGCCCCTGCCTGAAGGGTCGCTCCGCACGACGTAACCGTTCGTCGAACCGTGCAGGACGGGGTTGGTGGGCGGCCGGCGCCGGCCGCCCCAACTCGTCACCCGTCCCGGAAGCCGGTCCACCCCACCCCACCGGGGAAGAACGACGCCTACGGGCCGTCCGCCCCGGACGCCAGCTCGGCCATCCCGGCGTCGAAGGGCACCGCCGCACGCCAGCCCAGCTCCCGGCGCAGCCGCGCCGAGTCCGCCGTGATGTGCCGGACGTCGCCCAGCCGGTACTCGCCGGTGACGACCGGGTCGGGGCCCGCGCACGCAGCGGCCAGGGCCTTGGCCATGTCGCCGACGGTCCGGGGCTCGCCGCTGCCGACGTTGTACGCGGTGAAGTGCGGGGCGGCCTCCGCGGCCGTCAGGGCCTCCAGGGCCACCGCGTTGGCCGTGGCCACGTCCCGCACGTGGACGAAGTCCCTGCGCTGGCCGCCGTCCTCGAAGACGCGCGGGGCCTCGCCCCGCGCGAGCGCCGAACGGAACAGTGCCGCGACCCCCGCGTACGGGGTGTCGCGGGGCATCCCCGGCCCGTAGACGTTGTGGTAGCGCAACGAGATCCCGCGCCCGCCGGTGGCCCGCACCCACGAGGCCGTCAGGTGTTCCTGGGCCAGCTTGGTGGTGGCGTAGACGTTCCGCGGATCCATCGGTGCGTCCTCCGAGACCAGACCGGGCGCCAGGTCGGCTCCGCAGTGCGGGCAGCGCGGCTCGAACCGACCCGCCAACAGATCGGCCTCGGCACGCGGGCCGGGCCGGACCTGGCCGTGGGCGCCGCACTCGTACCGCCCCTCGCCGTACACGACCATCGACCCGGCCAGGAGTAGCCTGCGCACCCCCGTCTCGGCCATCTGAGCCAGCAGCACCGCCGTACCGAGGTCGTTGGCCGACACGTAGCCGGGGGCGTCTGCGAAGTCCTTGCCCAAACCGACCTTGGCCGCCTGGTGGCAGACCGCATCGACCCCGGCCAGGGCCTCCCTCACCTGCGCGGGATCCCGTACGTCCCTCCCGTCCTCCGCCAAGTCGAAGACCACCGGGTCATGCCCGCGGCCGGCCAGTTCGTCGACGATGTGCGAGCCGATGAAGCCCGCTCCTCCAGTCACAAGTACGCGCATGATCCGACGCTAAGCCGCACCCGCCCCGGCGGGGCGCACACGGGGCCGCACGTCACGGATCCGTAAGGACGGCCTGCGACGGCCTGCGACGGCTTTCGACCCCTCGACAGCTTCCGACGGCCGGCGGTGGGATCCGCTGGATTCGTGGCCCCGCGGGAGTGCGCCGATGATGGGAGGAGGACCGAGCATCCGGAGCTGCACATGGCCGACTGGCACGTCAGGGATTATTCGGTGGACGACCTCGAAGCCCTCTTGCGCGTCGAAGCGGAGAGCGGTACGTCCGAGGAGCCCCCCATGTTCCGGCTCTCCGACGCGGTGTCCGCCCTCCAGTCCGGCGCCCCGGCCGTGGTCGCCGTCGTGGACGAGGTGATGGTGGGGGCCGCGGTGAGCCGGGTGGAAGGCGACAGGGCGTGGATCCTACGGATCTGCATGCTGCCGTCCTGGCGGGCGCAAGGGCTGGGAAGCGCCCTGCTCACGGCACTGGAACGGCGACTGTTCGACGACGGTGTCCGTACGGTGTGCGCCGTCCTGCCCGGGGACGAGACCGGCGCCGCCGCTCTGCACAACCGCGGCTTCGAAACCCGGTCCGGCCTGGTCTTCTTCGAGAAGCACGCATCGGTGACGCCGCAGGAGGTCAGTCTGCTGTCGACGATCGGGGCGGAGGTGCCGCCGAGGGGGCTGTGGAGCCGGGTCGCCGGCATGGAGCAGGAGAAACGATTCATCGAGCGCCGTTTGGTGCTCCCCCTCTCCCATCCCCAGCTGGCCGCGCAGCACGGGGTGGAGCTACCCCGCGCGGTCATGCTGTTCGGCCCGCCGGGGACCGGGAAGAGCACCTTCGCGCACGCCGTCGCCGGCCGCCTCGGATGGCCCTTCCTGGAACTGTTCCCGGCCCGCCTCGCCGCGGAGTACGGCCTCGCGACCGGGCTGAGCCGCCGCTTCGACGAGATATCCCGGCTCGATCACATCCTGGTCTTCATCGACGAGGTCGAGGAGGTCGCCGGCGAGCGCAGCGGAGCCGACGCGACCGCTGTCGGCGTCGTCAACGAACTGCTCAAAGCGATCGTCCGGTTCCGTGCGCGCGAAGGCAGACTGCTCGTCTGTGCCACGAACAACGTGACCACACTGGATTCGGCTTTCCTGCGGCACGGGCGCTTCGATTACGTCGTCCCCCTCGGCCCACCCGACGGCGTGGCCAGAGCCGCCCTGTGGGAGAGCTACCTGGCGCGATCGGGGGCCGAGGCCGACGTGGCCGCCCTCGCCTCCGCGAGCGAGGGCTTCACGCCCGCGGACATCGCCCACGCGGCACGGACCGTCTCCCAGGCCATGTTCGAGCGTTCGTACGACACGGGCACCCGGGTGGATCCCACGACGGCCGATTACTTGGAGGCGATCCGCTCCACGCACGCCACGGTCAGCACGGCCATGGCCGAGGAGTTCGAGCAGCAGATCGAGATGTTCGCACGTCTCTAGGCCTGTCGAACGACCCGTCTCCGGACCGGCGAGTTGGCGGGCGCCGGCCCCTGGTGACAGTGAGCCACGTGGTCACGTGGGCGTGTCTCGGACCTGCCGCTGGCGAGCTCGTGCGGAACCGGGAGGTGACCCGGACGGCCCACCTCGCGACCGGGGTGGCGCAGACCTAGGCTTGTTCTGTTGCCGGGGGCCTTCGGACGGCAGGAGAACACGCCCGTGAAGACAACCCACATCCGGCTGTGCCGGGCCTGCGCGGCCGTTGCCGCCGTAGGCGTGCTGATGGTTTCGACGCTCGCGGGACCGGCGTACGGGGCGACTGTTGCGGCGCCGTCCACGCCCGCCTCCACCGTCCCCTCCCCGGACACCGACACGGGCTTCGTTCAGCTCACGCCGACCGTCGCCGCGCAACTGGACGCGGCGGTGCTCCAGGTCATGCGCAAGACGCAGGTGCCGGGCGTGACCGTGGGGCTGTGGGCCCCCGGCAAGGGGAGTTACGCGCGGACCTTCGGGGTGGCGGACAAGGCGACCGGTGCGCCGATGGCGACCGGGCTCCACGTGCGCATCGGCAGCGAGACCAAGACGTTCACGGTCACTGCCCTCCTCCAGCTGGTCGACCAGGGAAAGGCCGCACTGGACGACCCCATCGACAGGTGGGTCACGGGTGTTCCGAACGGAGACCGCATCACCCTGCGCCAACTGGCGGGCATGCGCAGCGGGCTCTTCAACTACAGCTTGGACGAGGACTTCGACAAGAAGTTCCAAGCGGATCCGGAACAGTCCTTCACCCCGCAGCAGTTGCTGGACTACGCCTTCAAGCATCCCGTGCTGTTCCCGCCGGGTGCACAGTTCGACTACAGCAACACCAACTTGATCCTGCTCGGCCTGGTGGTGGAGAAAGTCACCGGCCGGCCCCTCCACGAGGTCATCACGCAGGACGTCCTGGGACCGGCCGGGCTGCGCCGCACCCTCTTCCCCACGGGATCGGACATGCCGGATCCGTACGCGCACGGCTACACCAACCAGACGGCCTCGGGCAAGATCGAGGACGCGACCGACTGGAACCCCTCCTGGGCCTGGGCCGCCGGAGCGATGATCTCCGACATGCAGGACCTGCGTAGTTGGGCCCGCACCCTCGCCACCGGCGGGCTGTTGACCTCCGCGACCCAGGCCGAGCGACTGAAGACCACCCCGATGGACATTCCGGGTGCCGGCTACGGGCTCGGCATCTTCGACGTCCAGGGCTGGATCGGCCACAACGGCTCGATCCCCGGGTACGAGGTCCTGCCCGTGTACCTGCCGCAGGCGCAGGCCACCATGGTCATCGTCCTCAACACCGACGTCCGGTACGAGGGCCAGGAACCCAGTACGCTCTTCGGCCAGGCAGTGACCAGCATCGTGAGCCCCGATCACGTGTACCCCGGCCACGAGCCGCTCGTGCCCAGCACCGGCTGACGGCCGCAAGGGCGGACGCCGTCGTCAAGTCGATGCCGCTGACCGGGTGACCGTGTCAGCGGCATCGCGGTGAACGTGCCCGGCCGGCAGGTCAGCCCGTGCTCGCGGGCGATCGCTGCTCTGTAGCGGCCACGGGCGAACCTTCGCGCTGGTGCGGGACCGCGGGGGACGGGGACGGGGGCGGGAACGTCTGGAGCTCGTCCCGGTGGAGGGCCACCGTCCGGGTCGGGGCGGGGATCGAGATGCCCTCGGCCCGGAACCGCTGGTGCAGGCGCTTGATGAACTCGTGCTTGATCCGGTACTGGTCGCTGAACTCGCCGACCCCCAGGATCACCGTGAAGTTGATCCGGGAGTCCGCGAACGTGTGGAAGCGTACGGCTCCTTCGTGGTCGGGGACGGCGCCGTTGATGTCGGCCATCACGCTGTCGACCACGTCGAGCGTCACCCGCTCGACGTGTTCCAGGTCGCTTTCGTAGCCCACGCCCACCTGCACGAGGATCGACAACTGCTGCTCGGGCTGCGTGTAGTTGGTCATGTTCGTCCGCGCGAGACGCCCGTTGGGGATGATCACCAGATTGTTCGACAGGTTGCGGACCACGGTGTTGCGCCAGTTGATGTCGACGACGTACCCCTCCTCGTTGCTGCTGAGGCGGATGTAGTCACCGGGCTGCACCGTCTTGGAGGCGAGGATGTGCACGCCCGCGAAGAGGTTGGCGAGGGTGTCCTGCAGCGCCAGCGCCACGGCCAGACCGCCGACCCCGAGGGCGGTGACCAGCGGAGCGATGGACACGCCCACGGTTTCGAGCGCGACGAGAACACCCATCGCGAGCACCACGATCCGCGTGATGTTGACGAAGATGGTCGCTGACCCGGCCACGCCGGTCCGTGACCCCGCGACCGACTGGACGAGACCCGCGATCACCCGGGCCGCGCTGAAGGTGGCGATGAGGATCAACAGGGCCGTCAGGGATTGGTTCACGAATCCCGAGACCCGCGCCGTCAGGGGCAGGGCCGAGGCGGCCACCGCGACGCCGGCGATGACGGCCGCCCCCGGTGCGAGGGTGCGCAGTGCGTCGACGATGATGTCGTCCCCGCTCCACCGCGTCCGCTCGGCGTGTCGCCCCAGCCACCGCAGTAGGGCGCGTACGAGCAGCCCGGCCAGGGCGCCGGCGGCCAGGGCGATGCCGGCCACCAACCAGTCGTGCAGGACGAGGTCCCGGTTCAACGGACGCCCCCCGTTCCGCGCCGGACCGGGGGAGCGGCGACGGGCGCAGCGGGCCGTCGTATGAGGTGTGTCGTCACCTTGTCACCTGTCAGTTTGTCGTGCATCGAGCCTCGTTCGGGCGCGTGTGCGCATTCCGGAACGGGCTGCCATCCTGCCCCATGGGGCAGGAGTGCGCCGCAGGCGGGGGCACGGTTCGGCGCACGGTGCTCACCCCCTGCCCACCGGAGCTACCAGCCCGTCCGCGCCCCCGGAGGTACGGGGAGGGACTGCGTGTTGATCACGTCGCCCGACTGCAGGGCTCCCGTTCCTGACAGGTCCACGTGGACGCAGAGTCCGTAGGAGCGGTCGGGGTCGAGATCGGACACGTCCACGCTCACCATGCGCATGTCGACGTCTGCCCGTGACCGTTCACCTCGATGCAGGGGGTGGGGTGCTGCCGGGTGGGGCACTGTCCCGAAGACGTCGTGCGGCCCGGATCCCCCGGTCGACCGGACGCCGGCTTTGCGGGGGGAGTGGCGCCGGCCGACCGGACGCGGACACGCCGGCGCCCGTATCCGCTGCGTCGGCCGCGAGGCCGCGCACCAAACAAGTCGAGCGTGACCAGTGTCCGGTGGCGGACTCCGGCTCGGGACGGGGAGCGCAGCGTCTGGGCCGTCCAGCGGAACGGGTTCACTGGTCTGACCGCACCGCCCTGGGCCAACGGGCTCATCAGCGTCCGGCGGCCGAGACGGTGGTCGTCGGCGTGTTCCAGCCGGAGATCCTGATCCGGGGTGCGGCCCCGTGCAGATCGGCGGTGCGGTAGGTCGCGGTCACGGTCGCCGACTCGCCGGGCCAGAGGCTGAGTTGGTTGTCGGACCACTGGACGGGCAGCACCGGGGTGTCCCGGGCGTCGACCAGGTGGAGGTCGGTGAGGAGCGCAGGCGTGTTCCCGGTTCCCGTGTTCCGTACGGTGACGGTGGTCGTGCTGGTCGTGCCGGTCGTGCTGGTCGAGCCCGACGGGGTGCTGCCGCTCGCGGCCGTCGACGCGGTGGCGGACACGGAGGCCGCTGCCATGGACCGTAGGCCGGTGAGGTCCGCGTAGGCGGTGGTGGGGGTGTGGTACCAGTCGGTGGACCCGTAGTCGAGGACGTCGCGCCGGGTGGAGAGCCAGTACACGTTCCGGCTCACCTCGCGGCCGGTGGCGTCGGTCAGGACCAGTCGCGCGAGATGCGTGGCCGACAGCCCGTCCACCGAGGACGGGAGGGTCAACACGGTGGCCTTCGCGCCGTCCCCGCCGACGCCGATCCCGCTCACGGTCCGCTCGTACTTCTGCGTCCCGTCCGTGTTGAAGAGGGACACCCGTGCCGTCAGCCCGGACACCGCCGCGGGGCGGCGGTTGACGACCACCACCGTGCGGTCGTCGTAGGAGTACTGGACGTGCAGCGGCTCGTTCGCCTTCTTCGCACCGAAGTAGGCTCCCCCCTGGTCCAGGTGACGGTCCACCAGCTGCCAGTGAAGCGAGGTCCAGCCGCTGTTGAACATCCAATAGACGACTCCCGTCGACGGCTTGGAGACATCAGTGGCGTTGCGCGCGTACGCCTCGAACTGCGCCCGGACGTTCTCGTACTGGGCGAGCTGCGCCTTGGCGACGTAGTCCTCCAGGCTGCGCGCGGCCCCGTACCGGGCGGTCAGCGCATCGTCGTACAGCTTGAGCGTGGCATAGGTGCGGGAGGGCGAGCGGTGGTACTGGGGTGCGCTCGGGTCCTTCCAGAGGGCGGTCAGCTCGGCCGGGGACATCATGCGCCGCAACGTGTCGAGGGTGGGGACGTCAGGGCCCGCGCTGGTCTCGGAGTTGAAGCCGGTGGCTCCTCCCTCCCGTTTGTCGTACCAGTAGCCGGGCGGGACCCAGTCGTAGGGGCCGGTCATCCGCATCCCCGAACGGCCGGTGAGGGGTGCCGAGGCGGCGGAGGCGGCGGGGACCACCGGGGTGGGCCAGTCAGCGGCCTTCAGCGCCTCGACGTAGCCCCGCTCGATCTCCGCGTTCGGTGCGAAATCGCTGCCGATGAGGAAGGAGATGACACTGGGGTGATTCCGCAGCCGGGCTGCCTCGGCGGCCATGGAGGCCTTCGCGACGGGGTAGTCCGCCGCGGTCCAGGTCTCTCCCGCCTCGCTGCCGTTGACCTGCCCCTCCCACTTGCCGCAGCACTGCCAGCCCGGCAGGGTGAGGATCCCGTACCGGTCGGCGAGGTCGAAGAACTCGTCCGGCTCCAGATGCCCTTCCAGGCGCAGGGTGTTGAGGCCGAGGTCACGCGCGTACTTCAGCCGGTCCTCGGTGTAGGTCAGGTCCCAGCGCAGCAGCTGGTCGGGGGACCAGCCGGCGCCTCGGATCAGCAGCGGCCGGCCGTTGACCGCGTAGCGGCGGGCGCCGTCGGCGTTGAGGGGGGCCTCCACGGTGCGGATGCCGAAAGCGTGGCGGGAACGGTCGGACACGGCGCCGGACACCGCCACCGTCAGGTCGAGTTCGTACCGGTCCTGCGCGCCCATCCCGGCAGGCCACCACACGTGCGGCGCGTCGAGGTGCAGCTGAGGGGCGTCGGCCGGGGTGAAGGCCACCGTCTTCGTCTCGTGGGCGCGCAGGGTGACGTCCTGACGGAAGGCGGCCGTGCCGTGTGGGCCGTCGGCGGCGGGAGCGGCGGGAGCGCCCACGGCGCCGAGGGCGTCGATGGTGCCGGCCACGGTGGCGGTGACGTCTTCGGCCGACTCGTTGCGCACCTTCGCCTTGACGGTCAGGTCGGCAGAGGTCAGGGACGGCAGCGACAGCCCGGTCAACACGTGCGCGTCGCGCAGGGCCACCGCGCCGCCACGGCGCACGAGCACGTCGCGCACGATGCCCATGTTTTCGTCCGGGGGCGGCTGGAGCCAGTCGAGCCATCCCGCGGTGAGGTTCTTGCGGGGGTTGTTGGGCTGGATCCGGAAGGCGACGGCATTGGCGCCGGGGCGCACCAGGTCCGTGACGTCGAGCTCGTGGTGGGTGTAAGCGCCCGCCACGGCGGATGCGGCGGCGATCTGCTTGCCGTTGACGAACACGTCCGCTGCGGAGACCACCCCGCTGAAGTCCAGGTACGTGCGCGAGGAGGTGTCGTCCACGGTGAACTCGGAGCGGTACCACCACGGAACCGCGAAGGCGGCGGCCGGGATGCGCTGCTGGTTGGTGGAGTAGAAGGGGTCGGGGTGTTCGCCGTTCGCGACCAGCGCCGCGAGCACGGTGGAGCGGGCACCGGCCGGGTGCCAGCCCGTCGTGGCGTAGCCGGGGGAGGAGACGAGCGCCACGGAGTCGGCGACCTCGGCCGTCGACCGGATGGCGTATCCGGACAGGGCGGTGGTACTTCCCGGCGCCGCCGGCACGGCCACCGCCGCCCGTACGTGTGTTGCACGAGGGGAGGGAGTCGCGGCAGGGGCGCCCACGACGAGCGCGCCCAGCAGGCCGAACACGGCCAGGGCCGCTGTTTCCCACCGGACACGCACAGGAAAGGGGAACACGGTGGTCTCCGGGGAGGCTGGCCGGGAATCCGCGTGACACGCGCTGGAGGAGCGTCCCTCAACCTATCCGAAGAGACGGGCCGGATCGGTGAGCGCGTGACACGAGTCCTGCCCGGCCCGACGCGCCCCGAAGGCCTCTCCCGGGCCCGCGGGGCGATCCCGCCCCGCGGGGGCAGCGCCGTGCGGCGCCAGGCCGGCCCGGCTCGCGGGGCAGACGTGGCAGCGGGGGTACGCGGTGGCCGGCGACCGTCACTGCGGATCGCTCTGCGCCCTGCGCCTTCCCGACGGCTCGGTCCACCGCACGGCGTAGTACTTCACTCGGTGGTCCTCCTCCACCAATGTCATCCCGGCCGCTTCCATCACCCGCTGCGAGGCGACGTTGCCGCGGTCCGCGTCCCCCCGCACCTCGATGACCCCCTGTGAACGGGCGAAGCCGAGCAGGGCGCGCAGCGCCTCCGAGGCGTATCCGTGGCCCTGCGCGGCCGGCACGAGCCCGTATCCGATGGTGACCGCCCCGTCCGGGTCCGGCGGCCCGTGGAAACCCAGGCCTCCGATGGTCACACCGTCCTCCCGGCGGCGGATCTCGTACGCCCCGAAGGGCTGCGGGTCACCTTGTACCGCGCACGTGTCGAGATGGCGCTGCGCGCCGGCGATGTCGGCCCCCGTCGGGTAACCGCGGGCCCAGCGGGAGTCTTCCCCCGGCTCACCCCGTGCCAGGGAGGCCGCCTCCTGGACGCTGAGAGGATGCAGGACGAGCCGCGCGGTGACGAGATCGTGCATGACCCGCTCTTCCACCCCCTACGCGCCGAGTTCGTAGTCGAACCAGATCCGGTGGGTGCCGTCGGCGTCGACCGCGACACCACCGGTCCCGGTGATCCCGGCCAGCGCACCCGTTCCGCTGGTGGGGACGATCACGAAGAACTCGCTCTCCCGGTCCTCGCCCAGGGTCGTCGCGGAGTGCGCGAAGTTGAAGGTGCCCGCCCGGCCCCGGAGCTCCCCTTCGAAGGACTCCATGGCGACGTACGTGCCCGTACCCCTGGATTGGTCGAACGCGGCGGTGAACAGCGTGGTGGAACGCCCCGTCACCTCGCCCGCGTACTGCTTCTCCATCGTGGCGACCCCGACGGACACCGCGGTCTCGATCCCGGGGCCGGACACCGGAGCCGGGGTGAAGCCGGCCACTTCGAATGTTCCTGATGCGCGCATGTTCGGATCGTACGTGCCGCCACTGACACGGCCGCCCGCACGAGGGTTCCCGTGGTCGCCGCTTCGGGGAGGCGCCGTCAGGGTGACGGATGTGCCAGGGCGGACGTGATCACGAGCGGCGGCTCGGCGCGCTCCGCGGCCCACGCGTACCGCTGCACGAGTGCCGGGTCGGCGCGGACGAGGGCCTCGTCCACGGTCGGCCGGTGCTGTACGACGTCACGGAAGCCGGTGCGCTCCAACAGGGACGGCAACAGGTCCACGGGCCAGGCGTAGTTGTGCACTTCCTGCCAGGAACCGTCGATGCGCCGCAGCCGCAGTGGCATCTCCTCGCCCGGCCCGTACACGGCACCGGCGGTGCCCACTCGCGAGGAGGCGTACTCGATGCCCGTACAGGCGGGGTCGGTGGTCAGCAGCACCAGTGGGCCCCCGGGGCGCAGCAGGCGGTGGATCTCGGCCAACACGGCGAGGACGGCCTCCTCGGTCGGCAGCGAGGCCAGGACGTGATTGCACATCACGGCGTCCGCGCACCCGTCCGGCAGTCCGGTCACCCGGCCGTCCATGACCAGGTGGAACTCCGCCACCTCCGTAGCCGTGCTGCGGGCGAGCGCCAGCATCTCCGCCGACGCGTCCACCCCCAGCACCCGGACACCCAGCGTGCGGGCCGCCTGGTCGGCCACCTGGCCGGGCCCGCAGCCGTAGTCGACGAGGACCCCGCCCTCACCGACCCGGCGGGACAGGGCCTCGAACACGAACGGATAGCCGAGCAGCCAGTCGGTCGCCGCCTCCACTGCCGCGAAGGCCTGCGCCCCGGCCGCCCCGGACCAGGCGCCGCCCCCTCCTTCCCCGGCGCGTCCCGACGATCCGGCCTGCTCTTGCGTGCGTCCCTCTGACCCGTTGTCCACAGCTCCCCACTATCGGCCCGTCGGCCCGGCCGGATGCAGCGGCGCGCCCGTCAGCGGCAGTGACAGCGGCACCCGCACCGTGACGGACGTGTGGCCGGGTACTCCGGACGTCCTGCACCGGACCGGCCGCAAGCGGCGCGAAGGTCCTGTCAGCTGTCGGCCGCCCGCCAGACGGTGGTGACGTTGCAGAACTCCCGAATGCCGTGCCCGGACAGTTCCCGGCCGTAGCCCGAGCGCTTGACGCCGCCGAAGGGCAGGGCCGGGTGCGAGGCCGTCATGCCGTTGACGTAGATCCCGCCGGCCTGCACGTCGCGGACGAACCGTTCGACGTCCTCGTCTCTGCGGGTCCACACGTTCGAACTGAGGCCGAAGGGCGTGTGGTTGGCGCGCTCCACGGCTTCGTCGAGGTCCGCGACCCGGTAGAGCGTTGCCACGGGCCCGAAGGTCTCTTCCTGGTCGATGCGCATCTGCGCCGTGATGCCGGCGAGCACGGTGGGCTCGTAGTACCAGCCGCGCTCCTGCCCCGGGGGGCGTCGCCCGCCGCACAGGACGCCCGCCCCGCGGTGCACGGCGTCGTCGACCAGCTCTTCCAGGTCGGCCCGTCCCCTTTCGGTGGCCAGCGGCCCGACGTCGGTCGACTCCTGCATCGGGTCGCCCACGCGGAGCGACGCCATACCGGTGGTGAAGCGTTCCGCGAACTCCTCGTACACGTCGGTGTGCACGATGAACCGCTTGGCGGCGATGCAGGACTGGCCGTTGTTCTGCACCCGCGCGGTGACGGCGGTCTTGGCCGCGGCCGCGATGTCGGCCGAGGGCATCACGACGTACGGGTCACTGCCCCCCAGCTCCAGGACCGTCTTCTTGACCTCGTCCCCCGTGGCCGAGGCGACCGCCCGTCCGGCGGGCTCGCTGCCCGTCAGGGTGGCCGCCGCCACCCGGGCATCGCGCAGGACGGCCTCGACCGCACCGGACTCGATGAGGAGGGTTTGGAAGCAGCCGGCCGGAAAGCCGGCCCGTCGGAACAGTCCGCCCAGGTAGAGGGCGGTTTGCGGGACGTTCGAGGCGTGTTTGAGCAGGCCGACGTTGCCGGCCATCAGCGCGGGCGCGGCGAAACGTACGACCTGCCAGAGGGGAAAGTTCCACGGCATCACGGCGAGGACCGCACCGAGCGGTCGGTAGTGGACGCGGACGGTGCCGGCCCCGCTGTCGCGGACGTCGGCGTCCGCGGGGTGCTCGTCGGTGAGCAACGCCTCGGCGTGGGCGGCGTACCAGCGCATGGCCTTCACGCATTTGGCCGCCTCGGCCCGGGCCGCCGCCAACGGCTTGCCCATCTCCTGCGTCATGGTCCGGGCGATGTCCTCCGTCTCCGCTTCCAGGAGCGCCGCGGCGCTCGTCAGGAGGGCGGCCCGTTCGGCGAAGCCCGTCGTGCGGTACGAGGCGAAGGTGCGCGCAGCGTCGGTGAGGCTCCGCTCGATCTCGTCGGGGGTCATCGGGTCGAAGGTGCGTACCGTTTCACCCGTCGCGGGGTTCACCGTGGCAATCGGCATCGTCGGTTCCTCCTGGTCGCGGTCGCCGCCTCCTCGACCCTGCCCCGGTGAACACGGCCCCGCAAACGCGGCACCGTCGGCCGCGGCGTCCCGCGCGGTCCCGGCGCATCCGGGTCTGAAGGCTGAACGAGTGGTGTGGCGGCCGGGTTGACGGGCGCGCAACTCCGGAAGGGACACGATGGACCGGCCCGATGCCCGTCGTGCTCGTCCATGTCTTCGTGGGAGGACTGTTCATGCTGGAACGCAAGCTGCGCAAGGACCGTACCGAGGTGACGTTCGTCCTGCCCGGTGACCAGCCGCCCGGCCCGGTCAGCGTCGTCGGTGACTTCAACGACTGGAAGCCCGGTACGCACACGCTGACTCCGCGCGCCGACGGATCGCGCGCCGTCACCGTCAAGCTGCCGACCAAGCAGGTGCACTCCTTCCGCTACCTGGCGGCCGGCGACTACTGGTTCGACGAAGCGGCAGCCGACGACCACGACGGAACCAACAGCCGCCTGCACACCTAGGTCGAACAGGAGCGCCTCCCGGCACCGCGAGGTGCTCGGGAGGCGGGACGTCACGACCCGGGTGGTCAGTCCTTGAAGGTGTCCTTGATCTTCTCCTTGGCCTGACGGGCGTCGCCCTTGGCCTGCTCGGCGCGGCCCTCGGCGGTCAGCCGTTCGTTGCCGACGGCCCTGCCGGTCGTCTCCTTGAGCTTGCCCTTGACCTGCTCGCCCTTGGCCTTGGCCTTCTGTTCGCCAGACATCGCGATCTCCGTAGGGAGGGAACTGCGGACGTCCAGGCGTCTGTCCCGTCAGGGCC
Organism: Streptomyces sp. NPDC006430; assembly: GCF_040612395.1. Classification (NCBI taxonomy): domain Bacteria; kingdom Bacillati; phylum Actinomycetota; class Actinomycetes; order Kitasatosporales; family Streptomycetaceae; genus Streptomyces; species Streptomyces sp. NPDC006430. The sequence continues at coordinate 37,021 of NZ_JBEXQA010000038.1, read as the reverse complement.
GCCGTAAACGTACCGATCCCGCACACCGCTTCGACTCCCGCCGCCGAGGAGGCCCGCCCGCGCGTCCGCTGCACCGCCCGAGCCGTACCGGAACCCGTCCCCGTCCCACGTGCCCTGCGGTGCGTGACTGCCGCGGCCCTGACCCTGGCCAACCGGAACGCCAGTCCAGGGGCTCCCGCTCCGCCGGCGGCGATCAGCCGGTCGGCCGGCCGTCCGCCCGCGGACCTGCGGGCGGAAGGAGCCTGCCGGTCGCCCGTGCGGATGCCGGAGCGCTCGGGATGAAGCAGGCTGGACATCCGGCGGGGCCTGCCGTCCCGCACCGGATGCGGAGGGAGCCAGCCGTGGCACGCGGAACCGACCCGTGGGGCGACGCCGATGCCGGAGCCGACGGTGGAGCTGGAGCTGGAGCTGGAGCTGGAGCTGGAGCTGGAGCTGGAAGCGGTGCCGGAGCCGGACCGGAAGCCGACTTCGAGGTCGGCCCCCCGGCCGCGCCCGTCGCCTCCCGCGTCACGCTGCGCGTCAACGGCACGGAGCACGTCCTGAGCCTGGACCACCGTGTCACCCTCCTCGACGCCCTACGCGAACACCTGGAGCTGACGGGGTCGAAGAAGGGCTGCGACCACGGCCAGTGCGGCGCCTGCACCGTGCTCGTCGACGGGCGGCGGGCCAACAGCTGCCTGCTCCTCGCCGTCGCCCAGGACGGTGCGGACATCACTACCGTGGAGGGGCTCGCCGACACCGCGGGCAGTGGACTGCACCCGCTCCAAGAGGCCTTCCTCGCGCAGGACGCGTACCAGTGCGGGTTCTGCACCCCCGGTCAGCTCTGCTCCGCCATCGGGGCCGTCCAGGAGGCGGCTGCCGGGCATCCCTCCCATGCCACCGCCGCGCACGCACTGGCCTGCGACGGTCCCGTCCCGCTGACGGCCGAGGAAGTGCGGGAACGGCTCAGCGGCAACCTGTGTCGCTGCGGTGCCTACCCCGCGATCGTCGCGGCCGTCCTCGCGACCGCGACCGCCCACGAGGACGTGACCGAGTGAAACCCTTCGCCTACGTACGGGCCGCAGGCCTCCACGAGGCGGTGACCGCCCACGCGGGCCGCCCGGGCTCCCGCTACCTGGGAGGCGGCACGAACCTCGTGGACCTCATGAAACTCGGCGTCGAAAGTCCGACGACGCTCGTGGACCTCTCCCGCCTGCCGTTGGACGAGGTCGAAGAGCTGCCCGGAGGAGGGCTGCGCATCGGAGCCACCGTCCGGGGCAGCGACGTGGCCGCGCACCCCCTCGTACGGGCCCGCTACCCGGTGCTCTCCCAGGCGCTGCTCGCCGGCGCGTCTGGGCAGCTCCGCAACGTCGCCACCACCGGCGGCAACCTCGTGCAGCGCACCCGCTGCCCCGCCTTCCAGGACGTGTCCAAGCCCTGCAACAAGCGCGCACCCGGCACGGGCTGCGGCGCCCGCGACGGCGTGCACCGGGACCACGCGGTACTCGGTTACTCCGCGCACTGCATCGCCACCCACCCCTCGGACATGGCCGTCGCACTGGCGGCGCTCGACGCCGACGTCGAGCTGTACGGGTTCCAGGGCGCCCGGACGGTGGCGGTCACCGAGTTCCACCGACTGCCCGGGGACCATCCCGAGCGGGACACCGTCATCCGCCCCGAGGAGATCGTCACCGCGGTCCTGCTGCCCCCGGTCGATCCCGGGGCCGCCTCCCTCTACCGCAAAGCCCGCGACCGGGCCTCGTACGCCTTCGCGCTGGCCTCGGTGGCCGCGGTCCTCGCCCTCGAAGACGGGGTCGTACGGCACGTCTCCCTCGCCTTCGGCGGCCTCGCCCACCGGCCGTGGCGGGCCACGCGGGCCGAGGAGCGGCTCACGGGCGCCCGCCCCACCCCGGATGCCGTACGGCAGGCCGTCGAGGCGGAGCTGAGCCGGGCCCGGCCACTGCGCGACAACGCCTTCAAGGTCCCCCTCGCCCACAACCTCGCCTGCGACGTGCTGGGCACGCTCGCCCGCGGTGCAGAAGGAGGCACACGTACCCCCTGACCGCCAGCAGACGAGCACCGACCCGAATGAGGAAGCGCGCATGGGCCCCCACACCGCACTCGGCACCCCCTCCGTCCGTACCGAGGGCAGGGAGAAGGTCACCGGTGCCGCCCGCTACGCCACCGACCGCACCCCGCCCGGCTGCGCCTACGCCTGGCCGGTGCCCGCCACGGTGGCCCGCGGACGCGTCACCGGCGTGGAGGCGGGCGTCGCCCTGTCCCGGCCCGGTGTGTACGCGGTCCTGACCCCCTACAACGCGCCACGCCTCGGCCCGGCGGACGACCCCACCCTGCGGCTGCTGCAAGACCTGCACGTCCCCCATCGCGGCTGGTACGTGGCACTGGCCCTCGCCGACACGCTGGAAGGCGCGCGGCTCGCCGCCCGCGAGGTGCGGGTCTCGTACGCGGCCGAGCCGCACGACGTCGTCGTCGCCACCGACCATCCCGGGCTCTACCAGCCCGAGCTGGCCAACGGCGGACACCCCGCCCACCGTGAACAGGGTGACGCGGACGAGGCGTTCGCCGCCGCGGCGGTACGGGTCGACTGCCGCTACACCGTGCCGCCGCTGCACAACCACCCCATGGAACCGCATGCGGCCACCGCCGTATGGGACGCCGAGCGCGGCCATTTGACGGTGCACGACTCCAGCCAGGGCGCGGGACCGGTCCGGACCGCGCTGGCCTCGCTGTTCGAACTGTCGGAGGAGCAGATCACCGTCGTCTCCGAACACGTGGGCGGCGGCTTCGGCTGCAAGGGCACGCCCCGCCCCCACGTGGTACTGGCCGCCATGGCGGCGCGCCACACGGGACGTCCCGTCAAACTCGCCCTGCCGCGAAGGCACCTGCCCACGACCGTCGGTCACCGGGCGCCCACCCTGCACCGGGTGCGGCTGGGGGCCCGCCCCGACGGCACCCTCACCTCGCTGTCGCACGAGGTCACCACCCACACCTCCCGGGTGCTGGAGTTCGTCGAGCAGGCAGCCGTCCCCGGTCGCGTCATGTACGCCGCCCCGGCCAGCCGCACCACCCACCGGGTCGTTCCGCTGGACGTGCCGACACCGTCCTGGATGCGCGCCCCGGGAGAGGCCCCCGGCATGTACGCCCTGGAATCCGCCATGGACGAACTGGCCGACGCCCTCGGCATGGACCCCGTCGAACTGCGCATCCGCAACGAGCCCGCGGCCGAACCCGACAGCGGCCGACCCTTCAGTAGCCGGCACCTCGTGGAATGCCTGCGGGACGGCGCCGCCCGGTTCGGCTGGGCCGAGCGCCGTACGCCGCGCCGGGACGGGCCGCTCCTCGGCGGAACCGGCGTGGCCGCCGCCACCTATCCCGTGTTCGTCGCCCCCTCCACGGCCCGGGCCCACGCCCGCCCCGACGGCAGCCACCTCGTCGAGATCAACGCCACCGACATCGGGACCGGCGCACGCACCGTCCTGGGGCAGGTGGCCGCCGACGCCCTCGGGGTCCCGCCCGCCGCCGTGGAGGTGGTCATCGGCCACACCGACCTGCCCCGCGCCTCCCTCGCCGGCGGCTCCTGCGGCACGGCCTCGTGGGGCTGGGCGGTCCACGACGCCTGCACCGCCCTGGCCACCCTCCTGTCACGCCACCACGGCCCGCTGCCGCCCGAGGGGCTGTCCGCCTCCGCGGACACCACCCCGTCGGCGAAGCAGAAGTCCCCGTACGCGCGCCACGCGTTCGGTGCGCACTTCGCCGACGTCGAGGTCGACACGGTCACCGGCGAGGTACGGGTGCGCCGTCTCCTCGGCGTCTTCGCGGCCGGCCGCATCCTGAACCCGCTGACCGCACGGTCCCAGTTCACCGGGGCCATGGTGATGGGCCTCGGCATGGCATTGACCGAGTACAGCACCGTGGATCCGGCCTTCGGTGACTTCGCCGAAACCGACCTGGCCGGTTACCACGTGCCCGTACAGGCCGACGTGCCCGCCATCGAGGCGTACTGGATCGACGAACACGACAAGCACCTCAACCCGATGGGAAGCAAGGGCATCGGTGAGATCGGCATCGTCGGGACGGCGGCGGCGATCGGCAACGCGTTCTGCCATGCGACCGGACGGCGCCTGCGCGACCTCCCGCTCACACCGGACCGGGTGCTGCGCGTGCTCAGCGAGCCCGCCGCACCGGCCGGGGCACCTCGCGACGCGGGGCACCGGTAAGGGCGGGAACGCCGGGACGGGCGGGAGGGACGGTGCGGGAAGGCAGTGGGAATACGACGGTGCCGGTGACGGCTGTCGACGGGTGCGGACCGCGCCCCGCCCCCTCAAGCGCGAGGAGCCGGTCGTGGTCCAACTCTCCCCGCCCGGTGCGAAACCGCCCCGGGGCGTCGGGCGTCGGGCGTCGTGCACTGCTGCTGGGCACGGCCCTCTGGTGCGCCGCCGGTGCGGCGGGCTGCGGGCGCACGACGCCGCAGCCCACATTCAGCCCGCCCGCTTCCGAGCCGCGCGAGCCTTCGGGCCCCGCCTCCGCCGCGCCCGCCACGCGTCCCGTACGCAGCCCTGGGCTCCCTCCCGCGCCCGCATGGCAGCCGGGACCGGGCGAGATCCAGCCGGCGGCCAAACGGGCCGCCGTACGCGTGGTCGAGGCGCTCGGGACCTGGCCGGCGGGCCGGGGCGGCTCGCGCAACGCCGCCCGGCGCGTCGCGGCCCTGGGCATCGCAGAGCCCCGCGCCAGCAGGATTGCCGCCGAAGCGGGGCCGCTGACCCCCTCGGCGGACCAAGCGGTCCTCCGGGTGATCGACGCCCAGTGGACGTCCGCAGCGGCGCCGTGCACGAGAGCGTGTTGCGCGCCATGCTCCGGCTCGCAGACACCTACCGCATGTCGGTCAGCGTCGTCCGGTCGGGACACCCCCTGAACGTGTTCGGCACCGGCCGACGGAGCGACCACCCCGCCGGCAGGGCCTTCGACATCTGGCGGATCGACGGTCATCCCGTCGTCGACCCGGCCACCCCGCGCAGCCTGATCACCGCGTTCATGCGATCGGCCGCAGCTGCGGGCTCGTACAACATCGGAGGCCCGGTCCACCTATCGGGCGGCGCCACGGCGAACCGGTTCTTCTCCGACGACACGCATCACGACCACGTGCACATCGGCTTCTCCACCTGACGCTGCGCCACGGCCCGCCGCGGCCCCCGGCAGAGAGGTCGGGACCGGCACGGGCCGTACCGGCTCCGCGCCCGGGCGGATGCTTGTAGCATCCTTGCCCATGTCGAAGCCTGACGACCTGCTCGTTGCCATCGCTGCCGCGGTGGAGTCGCAGCAGACCAACCAGATGTCGCTGACCGTCCTGGTCCAGGGCGCGGTGATCACCGGCCGCCTCGCTCCCGAAAGCGCATGGCGCCGACGGGTGGCCGAGGTCCTGGCGGATTCGGACCGGCTCGGTCCGTTCGCGAGCCTCTTCATGGACGCCGAACAAACGGGGGCCTCACCCCGCAGCGCCCCGCAGACCCCTTCCTACCTGCACTTCCACGTAGCCAGGATCCTCCAGGGCACCGTGGGCATCCCCGAGACCGGCGGGATGTACCGAATCGCGATCAAGGACGTCAGCGCCTGGACGATGGGCGACTTCAGCTACTCCGAGCCCTGACGGGCGGGACCCGGGCGGGGTCGCCCCGGCCGCCACGGCAGCTCATGGTGGAGTGGTGGACATCGACGAGGTGACCCGGGAGCTGTACGGGCTGCGGCCGGACGAGTTCACCGCAGCCCGTGACGAGCGCGCAGCCCTGGCCCGCGCATCGGTCGACCCGGCCGCCGCGAAGGCGATCAAGGCACTGCGCAGACCGGCCCTGGCGGCCTGGTGCTCGAACCTACTGGTCCGGCACAGACCGACCGAGACCGCGGAACTTCTGCGTCTGGGCCGGGCCCTGCGCGACGCTCAGCGCACCCTTGTGGCGGACCGGCTGCGGGAGCTGTCCCACCATCAGCACGTCGTGATCTCGGCCATGGCCAGGGATGCCCGCGGGCTGGCCGGTGAGTCCGGGCATCCCGTCTCGGAAGCCGTCCAGCACGAGGTCGAACAGATCCTGCACGCCGTGCTGGCCGATCCCGCGACGGCCGAGGAATGGGCCGGAGGGCGGATGGTGAAGGTTCCGGTGGTCCCTGCCGGGTTCGGAGTCGAGCCGGCCCCCGGCAGCAGGCCCCTGTCGGCCCGACCGGCCCGCGCCGCACCCGCGAAGACGCCCCGCTCCGCGGCGGGGCACCGCGGAGAGCTCGACCGCGCCCGTGCCACGGCCGACGCGGCCCGGGAGGAGGCACGCAGGAGTCAGGGCGTACTGCGCCGGGCCGCGGCGGAGCTCCAGCACGAGCAGGACCGCCTTCGGCGGGCCGAGGCGCGCGTCACCGACCTCAGGAATCACCTCGACCGGGCGGAAGCCGACCTGCGGCGGGCGCGCTCGGCGTGGGAAACGGCCTTCGACCGGAAGGGAGAGTCCGACGTGGCTGCACGAGGAGCACAGGAGGCCGCCGATGCGGCGGAGGCGGCGCTCGACTTCCTGGAGAGCCACGCCCCCGGATGAGTGGGGCGGCCTGGCCGGGGTAGTCCCACCGTGGGTGGAACCTCCGACGAAATTCGAACATGCGTACGCGTGGGTGGATCGAGGTGCGCGATGCAGCAGGACAGGAAGATCGGCCGCGGTGCCGCCGTTGAGAACCAGATGCATCGTGGTGGCATCGCCGACGAGCACGGCCGCGAGCCGGGAGCCCCCTCCCGCGTCGGCACGGGTTCGCCCGGGCCGCAGGCCCCACATCTGCGGGACGTCGAGGCGGAGGCATCCGACGACGGCCGGACCGCTGAGGGTCGGCCCTCCCCTGGGGGAGCAGGCGGTTGACCGGCGGGCCGATCAGCGCGAGCGCGCCGCGCTCCGTGACCGGAGGAGGGTATTGGTGAACCGATCCTCAAGCACGGCCGTGGCGGGTGCGCCCCGTCGAGGCGGGACGCGCGCCGCCGCTCCGCCGGAAGACCGGGAGGTGCGCTCGTGACGAAGACGCGATTGGATCCGTTCACCGACGTACTCGACGGCCCGATGTACGTCGTCACCGTGGAGGCCGCGGGCGAGCGGGCGGGCTGCTTGGTGGGATTCGCCTCGCAGTGCTCGATCCGTCCGCCGCGCTTCATGGTGTGGCTGTCCAAGCTCAACCACACGTTCGACGTCGCCCGCAGTGCCTCGCACCTCGCCGTGCACGTGCTCGGCCGCGACCAGCGGGCGCTGGCGGAGCTGTTCGGCGGTGAGACGGGTGAACGCGTGGATAAGTTCGCACAGGTCGCCTGGCGGCACAGCAGCGACGGCAGTCCCGTGCTCACCGGTGCGTGCGCCTGGTTCGTGGGCGGCATCGAGGGTCAGGTCCAGGGCGGCGATCACGTGGGCTTCCTCCTGGCGCCGACCGAACAGTCCCCGCCGCTCGACTGCAGGCCCGCTCTGCTGCGCTACAGCGACGTCAAGGACCTCGAACCCGGTCACCCGGCCTGATGCGGAGGCGGACGCAAGCGCGCACGCGTTCGCGGCGGTCCCTCCATTTGGTAGCTCCGAGCAGGCATGAAATGCGACACGGATGGTAGACGCAGGACGTCCTGGTGCACGAGAGCGCCGGGGCACTTGGAGGTATTCGTGATTATCCTCGGAGTGATCCTGCTGATCATCGGATTCGTCTTCGGAATATCCATTCTGTGGACGATAGGTCTGATCCTCGTCATCGTGGGCCTGATCCTTTGGGTGCTCGGTGCCCTCGGGCACGCGGTGGGAGGCCGTAGGCATTACTGGTGACGGTGCTCGGTGTGCCAGCAGGCCCGCCGCCCGTCGACCGAACTGCTCCCCGTCGGTTTCGTCCTCGTTCCCCGTACAGGTGCCCCTCCTTCGGCCGGCTCTGCCGGCCGAAGGAGGGGCACGCGGGCGACGTCCGCCTTGTGCGGCCCGCCCGGCCCGCCCGACCCCATCGCGTGTCGAGCCGTCAGAGGCAGTGCCCGCGGCCCGTTCGCACTGCCCGGCGTCCGGGGCCGATCCGCTCGACTCAGGTCCGGGTGCGGGTCTCGTCGACCACGGGCAAGGCCGCAGCCCGGCGCCGCTTGAGGACGCTGGCGTACACGGCGAGCCCCAAGAGGCCCGTCATCATCATGATCACCCCGACCACGTCGAGATTCACCGACTCCATCTCCCAGTCGCTCGCGAAGGTGAGGATGGCCCCCACCACGATCAGCGCGATGCAACCACCTATGCCTGCCATGGGAGTCGCCTCCAAATCCGGGTTGTATGAACGCGCGGGTACCCGCGGTGCCGCGCACCAAACAGGCCGCGCCGCTGGGCCATTGGGATGAGCGGCGGCATGCCGCCGGCACCGGACGGCGTTTTCCGAGGCACTGTCGATCACGGGCCGCGCCGAGATCGGCCGGCCGTGGTACGTGCCACGCGACGGGAGAAGCGGGTGCGGCATCGGAACGCGCAGACGGTGATGGTCGCAGCCGCCCCGGGGGATCGGGCTGTTGCTGCAGGCGACCCTTGTGGCGGCGGCGGAACCGGCGGCGCAGCCGGGCCGGGACCCGCCCTACCGGTCGTCGGACGAGCGGATGCGCCACAGCCGCTGGAGTTTCGGGTACCGGATGTGCTGGAGGCGCGCATGGCGGTCCAGTTCCTCCACGAGCCGCTCCGAGCGCTTCTCCACCCCCAGTTCGTCCAGGACCCGGTCGGCCTCCGCGAGCAGCGCTCCGTAGAGCTGCCACGATCCGGGCCGTGAGCGCGCCTCCTCCTGCAGAAGGAGTGCGGCCCGCTCGCGGCTGACCCACGCTGCGGCCAGCTCCTGCGTCAGCCGTTCCTCCGCCTCCTCCGCGCTCGCCGAGATCTGGGCGGTGATCAGTACGGCGAAACTCTCGACCGCGATCGCCATGTGACCGAACAGCTCCCGCAGCGCCGTTGCGACGTCGTCCGGAAAGAGCGAGCCGTCCGTCCGGGTCCTGGCCAGGTCGGTCAGCGTGCGGCAGCAGACCCGCAGGACCACGGCGCAGATCTCCAGCGTGTCCAGCCCGGTACGCAGGACCAGCCGGAAGAGGAGTCCTTCCTTCACTCGGGGGTTGAGACGCAGGCTGTCCTCGGCCTGTCGCAGGGCCGAGTCCACCTGAGCGATGTCGTTGTCCAGACGCCGGGCCTCGTGCAGCCGCGCCGCCGCCTTCTCCACGGGGGTGTGCTCCGCCAGCTCCTGGCCGAGGTGATCCATCAGGTCGCGCATGCGACCGGCCAACGAGGTGATCGCCTCGCTCGCGGGCGCCACCCACACGGGAGGTGCGAGGAAGACGTTGAACAGGAGGCCCACGACCGCGCCGATCAACGTTTCCAGTACGCGGTCCCAGGCCGTCGCCGCCACCTGGGTCACCCCGAGCACGAGCATCGCGCTGATCGCCACCTCGGGCACGAACTCGTCGACCCGCACGAGGTGGCCGACGACGAGCGAGGTGAGAATGACCAGGCCCAGGCTCCACCACGTGAGGCCGACGAGCGCACTGAAACCGATCGCGACCAGGACGCCCGCGACGACCGAATTGACGCGGCGGATCGCGGTGGTGAGCGTGGTGTAGAGGGTCACCTGCACGACGAGCAGCGCCGTGAGGGGCGCCGTCAGGGGTGCCGGTTCACTGCTCAACCAGAGGGCGACGACGTAGGACACCACCGCGGCTGCCGTCGATCGGAACATCTGTACGGCGACGGGCTCCCGACGGCGGCGGACGAGGGATCGTACGGTAACGATGACTTCCGGCATACGTGCCAGCCTTCCCCGGCTCAGCTGCACCACGCGTCACATGGGTGGATGCGCCACCTCAGGCCGTCACCACCGAGCCCTACTAGTCGGACTCGCTGGCGAGTTCCAGGGCGAGGGCCTGCAGGATCTCCTCGGTCGACGTCTCCGGCTCCGTCGCGTCATGGGCGTCCGCAACGGCCTCGAAGGCCAGCACGAAGCCGGTGATCAGGGCGCTCCAGGGGCCGGACAGCTGGTCCAGCAGCGCACGCCCGATCTCGGCCGGTTCGGCCCCCGCGGGCACGAGGAACTCCGACGGCGTCACCTCGCCGAGCAGCGCGGACACGTAGTCCGCGTCCACTCCGCTCCGCAGGCCCGTCAGCACCGCGATGGCCTTGAGCTTGATCTCGTTCTCGGTCACCCGGCGAGACTAGGGGAGACAGGCGCCGGGGACGGCGGGCATGCCGTGCAACGGGCCGTGCGTCGCACGAGGAGACCACTGTCGGCGGGCCGCGGCGCACGCCCAGGAGGGCCCGTCAACGGAGCGTGGTCCGGCTCGTGACGATGGTGAAGAGGGCGCCGTCGGGGTCGCTCAGACTGATCGAGCGGTCCGTGGTGGAGGTGCGGACGGGTGAGGTGGTCCAGCCGCCGAGGCGGGTGGCGGTCTCCACGGCGGCTTCCAGGTCGGGCACGCCGAAGTGGACGTGCCAGCGTGGTCGGACCTGCGGGTCCGGGGCCTCCTCCACGGCTCCGCCGCTGATCCGGGCGACGGTTTTGTGTCCGCGGCGGATGACGACGTGGCCGTGCTCGTAGGAGACGTCGCAGCACTTGGGGCGCTCGCAGGCCCAGTCGAGGACCTCTCCGTAGAACACCGCAGCGGCGAACGCGTCACGGGTATGCAATTCGAGCCACACGGCGGCGCCGCCGGGCCGGGCCGTCCAATCGGGAATCACCTCGCCCTGCCAGAACCCGAAGACCGCCCCGTCGGGGTCGGCCGCGAGCGCGGCGCGCCCGGTCCCGAAGGCCAGCGGGCCCACTGCCATCGTGGCGCCGCGCTCGCGCACCCGGGAGGCGGTGACATCCGCGTCGTCCACGGCGAAGTACGGCGTCCACGCCACCGGGATGCCCAGGCGCTGGGCCAACGCACCGATGCCGGCGACCGGGATTCCCTCGCGCATCGCGACGGAGAATCCCTCCCCGAGGCGGGTCGGGCGGAACGTCCAGCCCAGCACCGCACCGTAGAAGGCCTGCGCAGAGTCGAGATCGCGGGCCATCAGGCTGACCCAGCAGGGCGCGCCGAACACTTCGTGGCTTGACGTCGACACTGTCACCGATCTCCCTCGTCTCATACCCGGTGAGCTTCCGACCGGAGCGCCTCGCCGGCGCCGGCGAGGCGCCGGAGCGGTGTCGGTCTCCGGCCGGACCGCCGTGTGCGTGGCCGGGCTCTTACGCGCGCAGGGTGCCGTCCGGGACGTTCTCCTGTATGAGGCGCTGGAATTCGGTGATGCAGGGCAGGCAGTGCTGTTCGGTGTCCGTGGTGTGAGACGGCTGGAGGGGCAGCCCGCAGAGCGTCTCGGGACGGTCGTGGGCGACGACGTGCCACACGAGGCCCGTTCCGGTAGCGGCAGTACCGACGTGCATTTCGTACATGGCGTTCTCCGTACGGATGGGTGGACAGCATGTGTGTCAACGCAATCAGCACGGGCGGGCCGGTGCTCGTCGGGCGGGGCCGTCCGGGTGACGGGCACGCGGGGTTCCGATGGCTCGAACGCCGTGTGTGCCGAGGCCCGGACGGCTAGAGTCGGGGCCCGACGAGGGGGTGTGTTCGTGGCCAAGGTCAACATCGGTCTTGATGCCGAACTGGTGGTGGAAGTGATGGTTCTGGCCGGGATCGGATCCCCCCAGGACGCCGTCGAGGCGGTGGTGCGCGACTACATCGCGCGCGGCCACCGCACCGAGGCGCGCACCGAGCTCAAGGACCAGATGCTCCGCGAGGTGAACGCCAGACCTCAGGATCCTCAAGGGGCCTAGCTGTATTGCCCCGGAAGGGTTCACCGGCCCGCAAACCCTTCCGGCCACAGCACTAGCCGCGGGCGGCGAAGGCCTTCGTGAAGGCCAGCGGTTCCTGGACGATGGACGAGCACGTCGCGTCGGCGACGTTCTTCGCGCCTCCCGGGCACTGCCGGTCACGGGCGCCGGACCACATCGCGAGCCAGCCGAGTCCCTTGGAGCGGGCGAAGTCGACGAGCTGCGTGGCGTCGTCCACCTTGAAGACCTCGCTGGCCACGTCGTTGACACCGATCATCGGCGTCACGGCCACGGTCTTCCACGCAGCCGCGTCGGTCAGACCCAGGACGCCCTTGATCTGTGCCTGCGTCGCGGTGGCCGCCTGGATCGCGTAGCCACCCATGTCGCCGCTGTACGCGGGACCGTAGTCCATCGCCATGATGTTGACGGCGGAGACGGCCACTCCGTTCTGCCGGGCGTTGGCGATCAGATCGACGCCGGGCTGGGTGAGCCCCTCGGGCATCACCGGGAGGGTGAACGAGACGTCGAGCCCGGGATGGGACTTCTGCAGTTGTGCGATGGCCTGCGCGCGACGGGTGTTCGCCGCGGCGTCGGGCAGGGCGGCGCCCTCGATGTCGAAGTCCACCTTGGTCAGCCCGTACGTGTCCACGACCTTGCCGTACGCGGCGGCGAGGGATGTGGGGGAGGTGCACACCAGGCCCAGCTCGGAGCCGGCCGCCCCACCGAACGACACCCGGACGTCGCCGCCCTTGGCCCGCAGGGCGGTGATCTGCGAGGCGACCCGGTCCGATTCGAGGGTCGTGACACCGCCCCAGAGCGGAGAGCAGCCGCCGCCGGAGGTGATGAAGGCGAGGTTGAACTCCTTCACCCCGGTCTTGGCCGCGGTGTCCAGGAGGTCGAAGGTCGGGTAGAGCGAGGTGTCCACGTACGGGGCGAACCCGGCGGGCGCGGTGGTGCCACCGCCCGGGGGACGGGTGGGCGTCGGCTGCGCGGTGGCCGTGGCGGTGGGCGCGGTCGTCGGCTTGGCGGTGGGTGAGGCGGAAGCCGTCGGCGCAGAGGTGGGCGGGGTGGTGGGCGGTGTGCTGGGCCGGCCGCTGGGCTGGGGCGTGGAACCCGTGGCTGGGGAGCACTTCGCCTTGTTGATGAGACAGCCGGTCGGGCTTCCTGCGGTCCCGCTCGTGGTGGTGACGAATCCGACGGTGACCGAGGCGCCGGCTGAGAGTCCGGCCGTGTCCCACCGAGGCGGCTTTACCGTCACGTGCTGCCCGTTGACGGTGTGTTCACCGTTCCAGAGGGAAGAGACGGTCGTACCGGCGGGCAGGTCGAACTCCAGGGTCCAGTCCTTGAGCGTCCCGCCGCTGTGGTTGGTGATGACGTACTGACCGGTGTAGCCGGTGCTCCAGCTGCTCGCCTTGGTGAAGGCCGCGCCGACGGAGGCCGCCTGGGCCGTACCCGTGAGGGCGAGGGCGGTGCCCCCGACGGCGGCGGCGACGGCCAGCGCCGCAGCCGCCTTCACCTTGACGCTCGTCGTACGACGGTGGGAAGTGCCAGCCATGAGGACCTGCCTCTGTGCGGGGATGAGGATCGAGCAGCACGCTAGCGACCGGAAAACGGACAAACGTGCGCTTCGGGCGTCATCCGCGAGATCTTGAGGCTGGCTTAAGGAACGGATCGGGGAGGGTTAATGGCCAATGGTGCGGCCGAGGGTGAGCTCGCGCGCATGACGGGCCGGCCGTCGACGTAAGACTTTCGTCATCCGAGCGCTCTGGTGTGCGGTCGCCCCGTCCGCATTGAATGCAGGAGAACGAACCGACGAAGAGGGGCTGCCATGACGAGGACGGGAATGCGTCGGCGTGGCCGGCGGCTGCTGACCGGAGTACTGATCTCGGCGACGTTGGTGCTGGGCGCAGGGCTGTACTGGTTCCAGCCGTGGAAGCTCTGGCAGGACGACACCGTCAACGAGGCACTGCCGACCGTCTCCACCGCCCCGGTGCCCCGTCCCTCAGCGACGGCACCCGCCGCGCCCGCCTCCCCGTCAGGGCCGCAGGTCCTGGCCCAAGGAGCGCTGATCAGCCACGAACACAGCACCACGGGCACGGTAAAGCTCATCCGGCTGCCCGACGGCTCCCGTACGCTCCGGCTGGAGGACCTGGACACCAGCAGCGGCCCCGACCTGCGCCTGTGGTTGACCGATGCGCCGGTCAAGGAAGGCAAGGACGGCTGGTTCGTCTTCGACGACGGCGCGCACGTCAGCCTGGGCAAGTTGAAGGGGAACAAGGGCGACCAGAACTACGAGGTCCCGGCGGACGTGAACCTCTCCGACTACACGAGCGTCACCATCTGGTGCGACCGCTTCAACGTGTCCTTCGGTGCGGCGGCCCTGCGCACCACCTGATCGCCGTCCGACTGCCGAATCCGCCAACTCCGCCGACTTCGCCCATTTCAACGAGGGTTGCGGGGTTCCGGGTGCCCCGCCCCCGCCCGGTGAAGGCCGAGGAAGTCCTCCCCCGGCCCCTACGGGTGCCCCGGGAGCCGCAGCGTCCCGGCGCGGTCGGCCGCCGGCGACCGGCACAGGAGGAAGGGCCTTTCGGAGAGCCCGCTCGTGCGCGTAGCGTGGCTGCATGACTACGACGCCGGCTGAAGCGGGCGGGCCGAAGGCACCGCCGTCCCACTGGCCGAGGACGCCCTCGCCGCACACTCCGGACCGTGCACGGCCGCGCATGCAGATCCGTAACCGGCAGACCGCGGGCCTGACGTTCCGCGCGGACCAGTGGGCCGCCAAGAAGGCAGCCGCCCAGGCGACGGCCACGGTCCGGCTCTGGGGGTACGCGCACCTCGACGAACCGGACCTCGATGCGGCCGTACGGCGACTCGTCGAGGCCGCGGTCGCCGATGGCGGCAGGAGGATCAGCGTCCACCTTGCCGACCAGGACCACCGCGTCCTCGTCGTCGTCCTCAGTCACGTCACCGGTCCCGCACCCGACGACGCCGTCCTCACCGAACTCGCCGCCCTGCGCACCGTCGTCAGCTGCGGTAGCGACGCAGCAACGGACGGGCGCCGGGTATGGGCCCTGCTCGACGCCGAGCCCCGCCGCACCCCACCTCCGCAGTGAACGCCGCCTCGAGGCAATCAGACTCCTAGGACCGGACGGCGGTGGCCGGAATCCGGTGGGCTCTCGCCCGCACCGGCGCGGATCCGCGCCGCCGGCGGTGCAGCAGCGCGTCGAGGGACAGGACGGGGGCGCCGGCGAGGATGAGCGGGGTCCAGGCCATCAGGTAGGCAAGGTCGTTGCCGTAGTAGTACGGAGCGGTCGGCCAGCTGACGGTCAGCCACAGGCTGAGCGAGATCAGGGCGCCGCCGAGGGCCGCGACCCGGGTCAGCAGGCCCGCCATGGCGCCGAGCCCGACGGCCAGCTCGCCGAGGGCCATCGCGGTGCCGAAGGCCACCGGGTCGTGCGAGGAGAGTTCGATCAGCCCGGGCAGTGCGGCGGAGTCCCGTACGGCCTCCATCTGTTGCCCGATCGAACCGTCTCCGGTGGCGGATAGGAACGCCGCGTCGGTCAGCTTGTCCAGCCCGGCGTAGAGGAAGGTGATGCCGAGGAAGAGGCGCAGCGGCAGGAGGGCGTATTCGGCCGCTCGGGTCCGCAGGTTTGAGGATGTCGTGGTCACGTCTTGCACACGGCGGAACCCCGGCGGCGGTTCGGCCGAAAAATCGCGGATGCAGGTGGTGAACCGACCGGAGGCGCCCGTCGTGTGTGTGCTGAGACCGGAGAGACAAGGGATGCTCCGGTCCACTACCGGGACCAGAAGGAGATACGGCATGGGCGACACCACGCGCCGGCGCACGGTTCTCGCGGCGGGCGCCGCCACGCTGGCGGGCACCGTCCTGAGCGGCTGCGGCAGCGATGGCTATGACGACGCGGCGGCTGGCAAGGAGCAGAACACGACCCCGGCCGCGGGCGATGGCGGTGGCGGTGGCGGGCAGGCGCTCGCCCAGACCTCGGAGATCCCGGTCGGCGGCGGCAAGGTGTTCAAGGACCAGAAGGTGGTGGTCACGCAGCCGGCAGCAGGCGAGTTCAAGGCCTTCTCGGCGACCTGCACGCACCAGGGCTGCTCGGTCGCGACGGTGACGGGCGGGAACATCGTCTGCCCCTGTCACCAGAGCCTGTTCAAGATCGCTGACGGCTCGGTCGCCGGAGGCCCTGCCCCCCGTCCGCTGGCGGCGGCGAAGATTGCGGTGGAGGGCGGCAAGATCTCCCTCGCCTGAACCGATCCGCCGCGAGGGAACGCGGGCTGCTGCCGCCCCGCCGTCGTCCTGGCCCGGTCGGGCCGGATGGCGCGGCGCCGGGGCGGCGGGGCTCCCGCGTCCGCCCTGCCGGGCCCGTAGCGTGTTCCCCCCAACGGCACGCGCGGCAGTCGGCCGGGGCCGGCACCGGGTCCCCGTCCCGTCGCGTTCCCATCGGACGCCGTCGTCGAATCGGTGGACGAAGGCGTCGTGGCGCTCCGGCTGGCCTCGGACGTCCTCCTCGTCGACTGGGGCGGCGCCGAGGTTCCGGTGCCCGGAGAACGGATCCGGTTCGCCGTACGGCTGGCCGAGTTGTACCCGTACGCGCTCTAGCCGTCGGGGAACCGAAGGCCGTGGCCGGCTACACGACGGGGCGAGGGGACGAGGGCGGAAGGGTGCGCCGTCACGGTGCGCTGCTCTCCGGTTCGGCGGTCTGCCGGAAGGAGCGGACCGTAGCCGACTTGGCCAGCGCCCGGGACATCCGGACCAGACCCAGCGGGCTGTTCGGTGAGGTCAGGACGGGGCCCGTGTCCCGTGGGACGGTCGGTTGCGCGGTACTTCGAGCGCGGCGGCCCCACAGGACGACCGCGCTCGCCAGGGCAGCTGCGTCGGCCACGGCTGCGGCCTCGGCGGCCGGACGCCCCGCTGCCAGTTCCTCCCGCAGGGCCCTTTCCCGCAGATCGGCCCGCACGTAGGGGCTGACCGTGAGGATTCCGTCGTGGATGTCCGACTCACGCTGGGTCAACCGGATCTCGATGGACGTCCAGGGCCCGCCGGCCAGGTCGATGCTGTGCTGCATCGCCTCCTGCAGTTCCTGGAACAGGGGGCGCAGCCGGTGGTACCGGCGCCACATCCGCCACTGGTTCGTGATGTGCTGGGAGACGAGCGGCAGGATGAATCCGGTCGCGATCAGGACCGCGGACACGGAGGCGAGGACCGGCGCGACCTCGGTGCTCAGCACGTCCCGGTCGCGGCCCGCCCAGCGGGACCCGATCGCGGTGAACTTGGCGATGTCGTAGCAGAGGTTGAGCACGTATCCGAAGGCGATGAGCCCCAGCCCGGAGCGGAGGGCGCCGTCGACCTCGCGGGCCCATCTCCAGCACAGGAGCGTCATGGTGACGGCTGCCGTGGTGTGGGCCGTGAGGTAGAGGAGGATCATCTCCCTGATGTACGGCGTGGACACGTAGTAGGTGTCCAGGTCGCGCAGGCGCTCGACGGGGGCGTCGCCGAGAGCGAAGAGCACGTTGATGGCCGCGATCACGGCGCAGGTGACCACGGTGCACAGGCGGGACCACCGGCGCGAGCGCCCGGCGTCCGCAGGGCCGCTGCTCCAGCGGACGATGAGCACGATGTTGGCCCCGGAGAAGGCCGTAAGTAGCGAGAAGACGACCGCTGCGGCGGCGTTCGGGACTCCCGTGAGCCTGTTGATCGTGATGACGGTGGGGATCGCGGTGGCGCCGAACACCGCGGTCGCCAGCACGAGGAGGACGCAGACGGACCGCAGGAGTTCGTCGCGCGGATTGCGCCAGAGGGCGGGGAGCTTGAGGCCCGCAGCCACGAGCAGCAGGGCTCCGGGCAGGTAGAAACCCCATCCGTTCGAGTCGTTCACGCGTAGCCCTGCTGCCGGGCGGAGGGGATGGGCGCGGGTGCGTCTACGGGGCGTTCTGACGTCCGAACCCGTCGGTCGGCTCGGGGGTTGCTCATGTGTCGGTGTACCTCGGGAAGGGTGGGGGAGAGGGGGAGTTGGCGGGGGCGGGGGCGGGGGCGGGGGCGAGGCGTGACGGGAGCCCTGTCGTCGAAGGGCTCCGCGCGCCGGCCCCGGGCCGGGTCGGCGCGCTGCTTAGGGCGGCAGCCCGGGGGTGACGGCCCCCGCTACGGCCCGTTCGGTCGCCCCGAACTGCGCTACCGCGGGCTGGCGGTGACCGGAGCGGGTACGGCCGGTTCGGTGTCGAAGGTGTAGAACTTCCGGTGGTCCAGCATGTCGGCCGGGGTCACGTTGTTCCACGGCCGCATCGTGTCGTGCAGGTCCACGACGTCCGGAGTACCCGCGCCGGGAAGGTAGGGGGACTGCGGGTGGCGGGCCTGCCACTCGGCCCACAGCTTGTCCACGAAGGCGTGGTGCATCCAGAACACCGGGTCGTTGGGGGAGGCTGCGGTGGCCATGTGGCCGCCGATCCACACGTGCACCCGGTTGTGGAGGTTGGCGCCGCGCCAGCCCTCCAGGTTGTTGCGGAAGCCGTTCGAGGAACTGTTCCAGGGAGCCGTGTCGTACACCGGCATGGCGAGCACGGCGTCCACCTCGGCCTTGGTCGGCAGCTCGGCCGCACTGCCCGCACCGAGGGCGCGCCGCAAGTACGGGCGCCGGTCCACCCCCACGGTGATGGCCCACTTGCCTGTCGCGTAGGCGAACGGGCCGTCGAGGACCTGCCCGTCGCGGGCCCGGCCGGTGCCGCCGAGGAAGTCGGCGGCCCAGAGGGAGGAGCGGGAGGTGCGGTCCGTCGTCCAGTCCCAGTAGGGGAGCGAGACCTTCGGATCCACCTTCTGCAGCGCGGCTTCGAAGTCCAGGAGGAAGCGGCGGTGCCAGGGCAGGAACGAGGGCGCCCGGTGTCCCACCCGGTCACCGAAGTCCGAGTCGCCCATGAGGAAGGCGTTGTGGGCGTTGACGTACCGGTCGTAGGTGCCGTTGCGCTTCAGTTCGAGCAGGGCGTTGGTGAACGCCCGCTTCTCCTCGGGCGTCAGCGCGGCCTGGTTCTTGCGGACGGTCATGCCGTGCCTCCCTTGGGGTCGAGCGGAGCGAGGACGGCGCCCTGGAGGTCGCGGACGGCGGCGCGAGCAGCCGAGATGGGGTCAGGAAACGTCTCGTAGTGGTTGACGACGCTGAGCCAGCTGTTGTCGGCGTTGCGCATCAGGTGGAGCTCGGTGCCGTCTATTCGCACGGTGGGCAGTCCGGGTAGGTGATGGCCGCCGTGCTCGCCCGGGGCGCCGAGCGTGATTTGGATGCGGCGGCCCTGGTACACCTCGTCAACGGTGCCGATGGGTCTGGAGGCTTCCGGCGAAGACGCGTTGGGCGCGTGTGGGTCGTTGCCGGCCGGCGCGGAGGTGGTGGAGGCGTGGATGACTGCGGCGGTCAGTCCGACGGCGGTGAGTGCGCCGGCAGCGGTACCCAGGGCTTGCCGGCGAGTGATCTTCTTCATGGCTTGAAGAGTTATCAGAAGGGCGCGAACGCTCGCTCAGCGCCCTGGACTTCAACGACCTGCGGGATCAGCGGATCCGGTGGTCGTCGGCCTCGGCCTCGTCCACGACTTCGACGGAGAGGTGGGGCCACGCCGTGACGAACGGGGCCAGTTCGGCGGACGTCCATGCGGCTCCCGCGCGCAGGGGCTCGGCGGGGCGGAAACGGACGACGGTTCCGGTGGTGCCCTCGTCGGCGATCGGGGTCAGATCCGTGACGGGAACGCCGTGCTCGTACCGCTGGACCCAGGCCCCGCCCGCGCGCCGGTTGGTGTGGACGAGCCATTCGCTGAGCGCCGCCACGACGGACATGCCCCGGCGCGGGAGACCGTCGGGCAGCCGTTGCACGTCGGGGTGGTCGAAGAACCGGAGGTCCTTCGACGCCATGACCGGCTTCTTCACGGTCCGGCCGTGCGCGTCGATGCGGGTGTCGGTGCCCCGTCCTTCGTCTGCGACGGACACCGACCCATCGGCGTGGAGGGTAACGGTGCAGTGCCCGGCGTCGGTGGACTCCGCCTCGTCGGCCGCATAGGCGATGACTTCGAGGATCAGGTGGCGTACACCACCGGGAGCGAACGTCGCCGGGTCGTTCCGGATGTGCGCGAGGTGGTCGACGTCCACGGTGTTCGACCAGTCGTGCGTCGTGTTGCGCCAAGGAGTCGTTGATCTGTCCATGGCAGAAGTATGCCGATCGAGCAGGCGCTCGGGACGTTGACCGTGGCAGGCTGGCAGGCTGGCAGCTCCACCTACCCGACGCATCGGCCCGTTCACACAGGAGAGTTTCCGTGACCCCACCTCGACTGGTCCCCTTGCTGCAGCAGTTCGACTTCGCCCGTGAGCGTCTCACCGGCCGCATGACGGGGCCCGTCATGGACAGCGGCGACGGAACGGACACCGCGGTCGGTCCCATGACCGACGAGGAGTACGCCTGGGAACCGGTGGCCGACTGCTGGTCCGTCCGTCGGCGTGCGGACGGACCGGGCCCGCGGGCGACGCTCCTGGCCGGCAGCGCCACCGGCGCGTGGGGCCGCGATGCGGCTTCCTACCCGCACCCCTGGCCGCCGCCGTTCACCACGATCGCGTGGCGCCTGAGCCACCTCAGCGAGATGCTGACCCTGCGTGCCGACCACACGGCCGGCAGCCGTGCTCTGACCCGGGACGACTATCCCGTCGAGGGGGACGTCGCCGGCGCGGTCGCGGCCTTCGACGCCGGCGCCGCTGCCTGGCGGAAGGCGCTGTTGAGCGTTGACGACACCGCTCTGGACGCCGTGGGGTACTGCACCTACCCTCACGGCAGCGATCCGGAGGAGCCCTTCATCGACATCGTGTGGTGGGTCAACCAGGAGTTGCTGCACCACGGGGCCGAGATCGCCCTGATCCGCGACCTGTACCGCGCACGTCGGCTCTGACGTCCCGTGCCCCCGCGGGTGTTGCGGACCCGACCGTCATGCCCACGCGTGCGCGTCCGGTCCGCTCCGAAGGGCCCCGACCGTATGGGATAGTTTTCCTGACATGAGCACACCCCCGCCGTACGGATCGGTCCACCCCTTCGGCGGACAGCAGAGCCCGCCACCCCAGACGTACGGGCCGCCCGCCCCGTCGGCGGGCCCGCAGCAGGGATGGGGCGGCACCCAGCAGGGATGGGGCGCACCGCCGTCCGCGCCCGGACCGTACGGGTATGGCCATCCGGTCCCGCCCCGGCGGGACCGCAGCGGCCTGGTCGCAGGCATCGTCATCGGGTCGCTGGTCGTCCTGGGCGGGCTCGGCTTCTCCCTCAAAGCGGTGCTGGGAGGTGCCTCCGGGAGCTCGTTCCCCCCGGCCGAGCACATGCTGACGGTCCCGCCGAAGCTGCTGGACGGTCAGTACACGCTGACGGCCGACGGCTCGCAGGACATGAAGGAGGAGATGGCCAGCGAGCCCATCAGGCGGGACCCGAGCATCCGGAACCCCCGGTTCGCGGTCGGCCAGTACGCGGGCCCGGCCAGCAAGGGCGGCGGGCTGTCCCTCTCGGGAATGTACGGGCAGTTCAAGGACCCCGAGTCGGTCCGGGATTCGATCCTGCGAGGTGCCCGTACGTCGGAGGGAGCCACCGAGGCAGGGCCGCCCAAGGTCATCAAGCCGGCCGGTTCCGATGTCGCCGTCAGCTGCCAGGTTCTGGTTCTGGTTCTGACCGAGGAGGGCGCCAAGTCCACCATCCCCGTGTGCGCTTGGGGTGACGGGAACACGGCCGCCTTCGTCGGGTGGGTCGCGCCGGACGGAGCCGATCAGGAGCCCGGCTCGGTCGACCTGGACAAGATCGCCCGACTCACGCTCGACGTACGGAAGGAAACCCGCCGTCCGCTGGGCTGACGCCGGTCGCCAGCAGGACGGGCCCCGGGGTTCCCCGTAGCCTGGAACCGACGACCCCGGCGGCTCGGCCCGCCACCGGGCCCACTGCGCCGCCGACCACCCTGAGGGTGTGATGGACCGTAGCCGTTCGTTCCAGGGGGACGTCGACGCCGCGCGCGCCGCGGATGCCGCACCCGTCGGCGCGCGCGAGCCCTCGCGGTCCGCCGTGCGCCTGGCGCTCCTCGGAGGCTTCTCGCTGGCGGGCCACGACGGACCACTGACCGTTCCGCCCGCATCGGAGCGGGTGCTGGCCTTCGTGGCGCTCTCCTGCCGCGGCGCCGTCCCGCGCACTCTGGTCGCCGGAACCCTCTGGCCCGACGCACCCCAGCGCTGCGCCAACGCGAACCTCCGGTCCGCGCTGTCCCGCCTGCGGAACACCGGCCGGGAGGCGCTGGACGTGAACATGTCCACCCTCAGCCTGGCGCACCACGTCACCGTCGACTTCGACCGTGCCCGGTCGCTGGCCCACCTCATCCTCGGTCCGGGCCCTTCGGCTCCGGACCGAGGATTCGGGGTCACGACCGTCCTGGAGCTCTCCGCGGACCTCCTGCCCGGCTGGTACGAGGACTGGGCACTGCTGGAGGCCGAGGGCTGGCGCCAATTGCGCTCCTCCGCCCTGGAACGGCTGTCGGCGGACTTCGTCGCAGCGCGGCGCTTCGCGGAAGCGGTCACCGCCGCGCATGCCGCCGTACGTGCCGACCCGCTGCGGGAGAGCAGCCAGGCATCACTGATCCGCGCCCATCTCGCCGAGGGCAACGCCGTCGAAGCGCTGCTCGATTTCCAACGCTACGAGCAGCGGCTTCACAGGGCGACGGGACTGCTCCCCACTCCCGCGCTGCACCAGCTCCTGACCGGTCTCGATCACCGGGAGTTCAGGTAGATCTGTGGCGACCAGTCCGAGCACACGGAGCGCTCGCCGCCACCCTCGCGGGGTGCGTTGAAGCAAGCCTTGACCTTGAAGTTCCAGTCGCCGTGGGAGGCGTTGGTGAACGTCCAGACCCGATGCTGGCCGATCGTGAGCTGTGTCGTCTTCCAGCCGAGTTCGCCGGGCGTCGTGTACTTCATGACGTAGTGCGTGTAGTGCAGGAAGCCGGTCCCGGAGTAGCCGCCGTAGAACACCCTGACCTTGCTCGGGCAACTGTCGTAGCGGGCGCCCAGGTAAGGACTGTTGCCCCACTGGTACCGCGGAGGGATGCCTCCGGTGTTGTTTCCTCCGCCGGGCGGGAATCCGTCGCGAGGGGGGCGCGAGACGCACAGTGATGCCGGAGTCGCCTCCGGTTGCGTCGCGAGGTCACTCGGTACGGCCGCGCGCGCTGCGGGGGCCCACAACAGGCCTGCTCCGATCAGGACGACCGTACACGTCGTCGCCAACGGGCGTCGTCGGCTGATGGCGGACATCGTGCTCTCCCTTCTCGCGGGAGCGAGGAATTGCCGGGCGCGTCAAGTCTGACGGCCCGGGCATCACCACGGCGTGACGCCACTGCGACGTCGCAGCAGACATAGCGCGCCGACGGTGCGGGTCGGTGGGACGCTGGGAAGAGGTGAGCCCGAGGAGAGGCCCGCCGTCCGCCCGCCCGGCACCTTCGGGTCCGGCGCCTGCGTGCCACCCGAGGACGGTGGGGGCCGGCTGTTTCCCGGTGTTCCGCTGAGGACCGGTGGGCGGCAGGTCGTCCCGCGGTCGTACCGGCCGCGGAGCGTGTGACGGCCACGGGCTCCGGGCCCTGTCGTAGAACCCGTGGAGGACGACCCATGACATGTGCAACGAGACGTGGCGCGATCAAGGCCTGGTCCGTGGCCCTCGTGGCCGGAGGCCTCCTGGTAGGCATCAGTTCCGGGGCGGCGGCGGAGGACGTGGCACGGCGGGCTCCGGTTGCCCCGTGCACGAGCACCCAAATCGTTGCGAACGGCGCACAGCGACAGGGGGCACAGGTCCTGATCACTGTGACCAACCGGGGCCCGAAGCCCTGCGTACTCAAGGGATTCCCCACCGTGGCCATCGCGGGTCTGGGCTCGCCGGACAGGAACAAGCCGCTGCGTGCCGTGGGCCAGGGACAGGCGCGGTCGGTGCCGTTGGCAGTCGGCGGCCGGGCGGTGGCGCAGCTCACGTTCACGCCGGTTCTCGGCGAGGCGGACGGTTACTGCGCTTCGGGCGCCGAGCCATCCGTCGCGCCGTCGATCGTGGTGGGCGTGGCGGGCGGCAGGCACCAGCTGGCGCCGGACGACGGCGGAGACTTCGCACTCTGCGGCAACGGCGTCCGTGTCACCGCCTTCCGGGCCACCGGTTCCTGACGGGGCAGGAGGCGTCCGGCCGCCCGCGACCGTCCCGCTGGGCCGGGGACGACGGCGCGCGGTCGGCCGGACGGGTCCTACCGCGCGCTGCCCACGGTCTGCGCGGGCGCAGGCGGTGTCAGCGGTCTTCGTCGAGGGCGTTGAGGACCACACCGATCAGGACGTTGACCAGGACGAAACGCGGCACGGTGGAATCCGAGACGCCCGCCGCCCAGAGATCGCCCGATCGAGGAAATCTCCCGGGAACCCCGTGCCGGGCGCCGTCAGCGGGAGAGGCAGATGCGTGGACACGCAGACGCGCGGAGGAGCGAACGTCACCGACGTCGTGGGACGGCCTGGCCCGCAGACCGCATGCCACAGGCCCGGTGCTGCATGCCGGTCGGCCCGCGAGTGGCGGGGGCTCCGTGGCAGGGGTGGGCTCAGTAGCGCAGGGCGGTCCCGGTCTGGGCCGTGACGTCCCCGGAAAGGGCGCGGTTGCTGCGGGCGGTTCCCTGGCCCGTCGCGCCGGGGGCGACGTCGGAGACGGTCACGACGACCGTGTCGAGGAGGTTGCCGCCGGTGTCACGGAAGTTGACCTGCACGGCGAAGGACTTCTTGTCCTGGGCGGTATTGGAGACGGTCATCGGCACGATGCCGTGTCCGTCGCCGTCCTTGGACGGCGTTCCGAGCCGGACGTCGCTCTTCACGTCCACCCCGCCCTTCACACCATCGAGCTTCTTCTTGGCCTCGGCGACCGCAGCGTTCAGGTCGGTGCCGATCGACTGCACGGCAGAGGCCGCCTTCGACGCGACGTCGGACGGCGTGCTGTTGTCGGAGCACCCGGTGGCGCCTGCGGCGAGCGCTGCCAGCAGCGCGAACACGGACACGGGGCGCGTCCACTCACGGGTCATGCGGGCCTCCACGGGGCTCCGATGGCCGGCGCACGGCACGGGATGCGTACGCGCGCCGGCGGACAGGCAGGCTGTCGACGGATGGTCAGCATCCACATGATGCAGCCCGGAGCCCGAGCCGGCCGGCCGCCGCCCCGACGATGCGGCGCACCCATCCGATCGCAGCAGCGCAGGTGCCACCCCCTCCCGGTCGCGGAGGCGGCGCCCGCCGGACGGGCCCCTCCCGCGGAGCCGCTCCCCGTGCCCCGGGGGCCGGTCCGGGAGGGGCGGAAGCCGGACGTGCGTCGCCCCTCCCGAGCGGCACGGTCGAAGGATCAGGCGGGCGACGCCAGCGGTGCCGTCCCCCGCCTCCCCCGACTACCTCTCCGGTGTCCCTTCGGGGCCGCCTGCTCCGTATCGGCCGGGGCCCGTTCGGGGTCCGTGAGGAGCGCGACGAGGGCGCTGCGGGCGCGGGCGACGCGGGAGCGGACGGTGCCCACGGGACAGCCGATGGCAGAGGCGGCATCGGCGTACGGCAGGCCCAGCAGCTGGGTGAGGACGAAGGCGTCCCGTCGCTCGGCCGGTACGGCGGCCAGGAGTTCCGCCAGGGCTATGCCGTCCTCGAAGCCGGGGACTCCGTACGGCTGCGCCTGCTCGGCGGCGGTCTGCCAGTCACAGCGGTCCGACAGGCGGGGGCGGGCGGCGGCGTGGCGCAGGCTGTCCACCACGGTGCGGCGTGCGATGGACAGGAGCCAGGTGCGGGCGGAGGACCGGCCCTCGAATCGGGGGAGGGCGGCGAGGGCGCGCAGGAACACGTCCTGGGTGAGGTCGTCCGCCGCCTGGGGGTCAGCGCTGAGGTAGGCCACGTAGCGCCAGACGTCCCGGTGCAGGGCGCGTACGAAGCGGTCGGTGACGGCCGGGTCGCCGTCGCGTGCATCGAGGGCCAATCGGGTCACGGACGCGTCGGAGTCCGGAGTGTGCCTGGCGGGCCGTCCACCGGAAGGACGGTGTCGGGTGGGCAGGGCAGGAGTCATCGCCACAAGGTCCTTAAGGGCAGTGTCCGGCGCCGCGCACGGCGGAGCCGGTGAAAGGGGTACGGCCTTGCCGGGTGGCACGACCGATGCCCGAGGCGCGCGGCGTGGAGCCGTCAGCGCGGACTCGGGGAACCAGCTGTCACAGGTGGACAGCGGTTCCCGCGGGCGGACCCCGTGAGGTGATGGCGTGGACGAGCAGGAGCTGACGCAGCACGTGGCCCCGGCGCGCGCGGCACATCGGCGCGGGCGGCCGGTGCGGTGTCGCGGTCGGACCGAAGAGCAGGCGCAGCGGAGCACGGAGCCATCCGGCGAGGGCGCGCAGGACGCGGAACGCGGCCCGTTCCCCGTACGCGAGCCACAGGCCGCACAACACGGCGGCCAGCAGGTGGGCCGCCAGCATTCCGGCCGGTGACATGCCGCCCATGTCGTGACCGTCGACCGCCGCGGCCGTGCCGGTCACCCCGGATGCGGTACCGGCCGCGCCGTGCAACGCGTGCATGGCGTGTCCGGCATGGTGGACGTACGAGCCCGCCTCCGGCACCGCGTCCACCGCGGTGCCCGACACCGGAACGGACCCGAGCCCGCCCGGAGCGGCTTCGTCGACGACGCGCACGGCTCGCAGGGCCCCGTGGCCCGAGCGGGCGGCCGAACCGCCAGCCGCGCACGTCAGGTACTCGGCCCACTGGCGGGCGAACGGGGTTCCGGCCGGTAGGGACGGATGCAGAACCGACTGGGCCAGGGAGAATCCCGCGTGGAGCACCGCCTGGACGGCGACGGTGGCCACAGTGACGGCGAGCAGCCCGCGTTCGCGTCCTGCGAGGGCCCAGCCCACGGTGGCCGTGCCCGCCAAAGCGGCCGACAGGGCCCACCACGGCGCGGACACCTCCGACATGAGGAGGTGGCCGGTGGCCGAGAGCAGCACGCAGACGGCTGCGAACATCGCAGCCCGTGCGGCTCGGGGGAAGGGGCCTGGTGTCATGGCGGGTTCATCCTCGCACCGGCCTTCCCGGCTGTGCAGAGGGGTGCGCACTCCCTGACAAGTTCTCGGGTCCGGCCGCGGCGCGCTGGTGTGCCCGGTGCGTCCGCTCCTCCGATGTGGTGCAGCGCACAGAGGGGAGCGGGAACCGCCCCGCCGCGTCGCCCGACTGTCTGCCGAGTCGATCGGTGTGCAACACCCCGGAACAGAACGGAGACTTCTGTGGCAGCAGAGGGCAGGGCGCCGGTGACGGCGGTAGCGGCCGTGGCGGCGTCAGCGTCACCCGCGCACGACCGGGCCGCGGGCCGACGGCTGACCGCACTGCTCACCTGCGCCATGGCGTTCTCGATGCTGCAGTTGTTCCTCCTCGGCGCACTGGGACCGCGCCTCGTGGTGGAACTGGACGTCTCACCCGCGGTCTTGGGGCTGACGACCACGATCGGGTTCGGTACGGCCGCCGTGCTGTCACCAGTGGGCGGTCGGATCGTGGACCGGATCGGCCCCCGGCGCTCGTTGGCGGCCCTGCTCCTGCTCTCCGCCGTTGCGCTCGCCCTGATCGGCGCCGCGCCCGGCACCGGTCCGCTGCTGGCCGCGGTCGCGCTGGGAGGCGTACCCCAGGCATTGGCCAACCCCGCCACCAACAAGTCCGTTCTGGTGGCCGTCCCGACGGACCGACGAGCGGCCGTGACCGGGTTCAAACAGTCCGGGGTGCAGTGGGGCGCCTTCGCAGCCGGGCTCCCGCTCGCCGTCCTGGCGGGCGGCCTCGGTTGGCGCGGTGCGGTCTGGACGGCCTCCGCAGCGGCCCTGCTCGCCGCACTGTGGGCACTGCGCGCCCTGCCGGCCGACCCGGCCCCGCCCTCGCCGCCCGCCCGGACGTCGTTCCTCCCCCATGGGATGGTGGCCTGGCTCGCGCTCTTCTCGCTCTTCCTGGGGGCCGGCATCGCCTGTGTGAACACCTACCTGGCCCTGTACGGGGTGCAGCGCCTGGGCATGGGGCCGACCCCGGCCGGCGCGCTCGTCGCCGTCCTCGGGATCGCGGGGATCGCCGGGCGGGTGGGATGGTCGAAAGCGGCCCGCCCCGGGCGAGCCGAATGGATGCCGGGGGCGCTCGCCTGCGGAGCCCTCGGAGCGGCGGCCCTGCTGGTCGCCGCGCTGCGGGCGGCTCCGCTGGTGTGGGCCGGCGCCGTGGCGATCGGGGTGTTCGCGGTGGCCGGCAACGCCGTCTCGATGGTGCTCGTCGTGCAGCGGGCCGCGCCCGGCCGGGCCGGGCAGGACTCGGCGCTCGTCGCGGCGGGATTCTTCACCGGATTCGCCCTCGGCCCACCCCTGTTCGGGCCGTTCGCGCAAAGCGGCCGTTACGGGTCCGGCTGGACGCTGGTGGCGGCGGAGTTCGCGGCTGCCGCCGCCGTCGCCCTGTTGTGGGCCGTACGGGACCGCCGTACACGCCCGAGGCGGACGGCGTGAACCCCACGGACTGGGTCGATCACGCGCTGGCCGCGGTCATGGACCGGGTGACGACGACCGAGGCGGCGGTCGGCGACCGCTTCCCCCTGTACGCCGAACCCGGCGACGGGCGCTGGACGACGACCGGCCGCGGATCATGGACCGGAGGGTTCTGGACCGGGCTGCTGTGGCTGCGGGCCCGCTACACCGGGGACGATGGCCACCGGCGGGCCGCAGCCGCCTGGACGGCCCGCCTCGCCCCCTGGGCGGTGGCCGACACCGCCACCCGCGGGCTGATCTTCTGGTACGGTACCGCGCCGGCCGGGGACGACCCCGCAGCTGCCGCCTTGCGGGCGACGGCGGCCGAGGCCTGCCTCGCGGCGTACGACCCGGCGCTCGGGATCGTCCCCTGGGGAGCGGCGTTGGGCGGGCCGCGCCTGCTGGCGCGTGCGGACGCCGTACCGGGCATGACCCCCCTGCTGGCCTGCGCCGGAACGGAGGGGGCTGCCGCGGCGGCGGCCCATCTGCACCGCCACCTCGACCTCTGCCTCGGTGGGGAGGGCCGAGCGCGGCGCCGACGGCCGGTGCCCGCCTGGCACTTCGACGCGGAAGCGGGCTGGCAGCCCCGTGCCGAACCCGCCGCGGGCTGGAGCCGCGGGGAGGCGTGGCTGCTCCTGGCGGTCGCCGAGGCACTGCTCCGACCGTACGACGCCACGCACCGGCCGGACCGGCTGCGGACGGCGGCCCAACAGCTGTTGTCCGACGGGGGACTCCTGAACGGGCCGCTGGTGCCGGCCGCCCAGCGGTCCGGGCGGCTGACGCCCCTGGACACCTCGGCCGCCGCGATCACCGCCGTCGCCCTACTGAAACTCTCCTGTGTGCCCGGGCCCTTGGCGCCGGCGTGCTCGTACCGGGCGGTGGCGGTCCTGCGCCGGCTGGCCGACGCCCATCTGACCGGCGCGGGCTCCGGCCGTCCGGCCGGAATGCTGCTGGACGGCTGTTACGACGCCGACCGGGGCCCGGCGGTTCGGCACGAACTCATCTGGGGGGACTACTTCCTGGCCCTCGGGCTGGCCGCTCTGGACGGGCTCGTCGACATCACCCGCGTGGAGCCGGCCCGGGGCCGTAGCGGCGCAGGACGCGCCGGGCCACGGCGGTGACGTGCAGTTCGTCGGGTCCGTCGAGGATGCGGGCGGCGCGCCCGGTGCGGAACAGCGCGGGTAGCGGAGTGTCCGGGCCCAACCCGGCCGCGCCGTGGACCTGGATGGCCGAGTCGGTGACCTGCTGGAGCATCCGGGCGGCCGCGACCTTGGCGAGCCCCACTTCGGTCCGGGCGTCCTGCCCCGCGGCGATCAGGTCCACGGCCTCGTGGACCAGGGGACGGGTGGTGCGGAGCGCGAGCAGAGCGTCGAAGACGTGCTGCTGCACCAGCTGGTGGTCCGCCAACGGCCCACCGGAGCCCCTTCGGGTGGCGGCGCGTTCGCACATGAGGTCGAAGGCCCGCTGCGCCTGGCCGAGCCAGCGAAGACACCGGAGGGTACGTCCGAGGGCCAGCCGTTCGGCCGCGATCGCGAGGGCGCCCCCGGGCTCGCCCAGCAGATGGTCGGCAGGTACCCGGACGCGGTCGAGCTCCATCTCGAACTGTCCCGGCGCACCGAGTACCGGGAGCTCGCGCACGATGCGGAAGCCGGGGGAGCCGGTGGGCACGAGCAGCAGGGAGAGCCCCGCGCGGTCCCCGACCTCCCCTCCGGTGCGGGCCATGACGGTCACGAGATCGGCGACGGCGGCGCCGGAGGTGAACCACTTGCGGCCGGTGATCCGCCAACCGCCGTCCGCCGTCCGCTCGGCCCGGGTGGAGGTCAGGAACGGATCGGTGCCGGGAACATCAGGTTCGGTCATGGCATAGCAGGTACGGACTTCCCCTGCGACCAATGGTTCGAGGTACTCCTCGCGCACCCGCGAACCGCCGTGGCGGGCCAGCATGGTGACGTCGAGCAGCGGGGCCGAGCCCAGGGCGGCGGGGCCGTGGTCGCTGGCGCCCTCGACCTCCGCCAGGCGCGCGTAGTCACCGAAGGACAGGCCACCACCACCCAGTTCCGCGGGGAGCGGCAACGCCCAGAGTCCTTCGTCGCGGGCCGCCGCGCGCAATTCGCTCAGGACGGCCGCCGCCGTCGGGCCGCCCGCGTCGAGCACCGGCTCGTACCCGATCACCCGGCCGCGGACGAACCGATCGACCCGCCGAGTCAACTCGGCCACCGGCGAACCGGGTTGTCCCCACCGCTCGTGCGTGCTGCCCGCATCGGTCACTGCATTCCTCCTCTTCCCCGGGAACCCCCGGGAACGGCTGTCCGACTGTCTGTCCGTGGAACTGGTCGGGTGCGGACGCTCCCGGGTTCCCGCGCACGTACGACCTGGGCGACGGCCACCGCCGCCGCCGGGAGAGGAGAGGCATGGCGTCACCAGCAACCACGCAGACGGTCCGGCCGCTCGACACAATGCGCTTCGACACCGCGGGGCCCCCGCAGATCACGAGCGTCATCGCCGACCACCTGCGGATGCTCGGAGCACGGACGGACCGTCCCGAGCAGGACGGTCCGGCTGGTCCGGCTGGTCCGTCCCGACCGGCGGGCCACATCACGCTCGCGGGCGGGGGCTTCGATCCCGCTCACGCCACCACCGGCTGGGGTGCTGCCCGGACCGGCTTCGTCGACGAGGCCACGGTGCAGGCCGCCACCGGCATCATGGCCGTCCACGGCCGCCGCAACGGCAACCCGAGCGGCCTGGCCGCCGACTACGCCGCCACCGCCACCGCCGTGCTCACCGTCCAAGGGCTGCTCGCGAACCTGGTCGGCCAGGCCCGCGGGGGTACCGCTTCCCCCGTCGCCACCAGCGCGGACCGGGCCGGACTGTTGGCGGTGTCCCAGTACCTGGCGGCAGCAGGAGCCGACGAGGACGAGGCCGCAGAACTCGCCCCCGGCGGACCTCCCTTCACCTCCGCCGAAGGGACCCTCTTCGAACTGGAGACCTTGGACCCCGGTTCCTGGGCACGGTTCTGGCGCGCCCTGGACGCCCCCGCCGACGCCACCCGGGCCGGCTGGCGGCCCTTCCAGTTCCGGTACGCCACCGCCTGCGCGCCCCTCCCCGAAGTCCTCCACACGGTGACTCGGGCCCACCCCATGGAGCGGATCCGGCAGGCCGCCGCCCTCTCCGGGGCCCAGGTGTGCGCACTGCACACCCTGGCCGCCCGGGCGGCCGAACACGACGGCGCCGCCCCTTGGTCCCTGACTCCGCTCGGCTCGGCACCGCCGACCGGTGGGTCGGCCTCCGCCCCCGGGCGGCCCCTGGCCGGGCTGACGGTGCTGGAGGCCGGACGTCGCATCCAGGCCCCGCTCGCCGCCCACCTGCTCGGACTGCTGGGCGCCGAGATCATCCGGATCGAGCCGCCGGGCGGGGACCCGTTGCGCGGGATGCCGCCCGCCTGTTCGGGGATCTCCGCCCGCTGGCTCGCGCTCAACCGGGGCAAGCGGTCCGTCGAGATCGACATCAAGGCGGAGGCCGGCCGGCGCGAGCTGCGGGACAGGGCCGTGGCGGCCGACGTCTTCCTCCACAACTGGGCCCCGGGCAAGGCCGCCGAACTCGGGCTCGACGCGCACGACCTGGCGACCGCGAACCCCGCGCTGGTCTACGCGTACACCAGCGGCTGGGCCGACCGCCTCGCCAACGCCCCCATGGGCACGGACTTCATGGTCCAGGCCCGCACCGGGGTCGGTGAAGCCGTCCACCCGCAGGGCACGGTGCCCGCCCCCTCCCTGATGACCCTCCTCGACGTCCTCGGCGGCCTGCTCGGCGCCGAAGCGGTCCTCGCCGGTCTGCTGCTGCGCGAGCGCGCGGGCCACGGCGTACGGGTGGACTCCTCCCTCCTCGGAGCGGCCGACACGTTGACCGCCCCGGCACTGCGACGGGCCGCCCGGGGCGAGGAGCCGCGCCGCCCCGCCGGATTCCGCCACCCACGGCCCACCGCCGACGGGTGGATCGCCCCCGCCGACGCCTGCGCCGCCGCGGCAGTCGCGTACGACCTGCGCGACCTGCGCACCGCAGAAGCCCTGGAGCAGCTGCGCAGCCACGGCCTGACCGCGACCGCGGTCACCACCGACCTGTCCGACCTGCACCACGACCCGCGTTTCGCCGACTCGATCAGCCGCGACGCACACGGCGCCCCCGTCGTCCCCGACCCCTGGAGCTTCGCATGACCACCAACAGGCCGGTACTGCAGGACCTGCTGCCCGCCGAACTCCGCCGCTCCTGGGTGGTCGACGGCACCTGCCCCGACCTCGACCTCTACAGCCTCTTCAGGGCCCGCCAGATCGCCGACCTGCACCGCACGGCCGTCATCGACGCCAAGGGCGCACTCTGTTACACCGCACTGGACCGCAAGGTCCGGGGCCTGGCCGCCGGCCTCAGGAACCTCGGCATCCGCGAGGGCGACGTGGTCGGCGTCCAGCTCCCCGACCACCGCAACGCCGTCATCACCGACCTCGCGCTCGCCGCCCTCGGAGCCATCGCGCTCCCCTTCCCCCTCGGCCGGGGAACCCTGGAGGCCGAGTCCCTGCTGCGCCGCGCCGGAGCCACCGCCGTGATCGCCGCCACCGAGCACCGGGACACCCGCCCCGCCGCCGACCTGCGCACCCTCGCCCGGTCCCTGCCGGCCCTGCGCCACGTCATCGCCGCGGGGCCCGGCGCCGCCCCCGAAGGCACCGTCGCGTTCTTGGACGTGCTGCGCGCGGACCCGGCAGGCTTCGTCCCGGCCCGCCCCGACCCCGACAGCGCGGCCCGCATCCTGGTCTCGTCGGGCTCGGAGGCGGAGCCGAAGATGGTCGCGTACTCGCACAACGCCCTCGCCGGCGGACGCGGGAACTTCCTCGCCTCCCTCCTCCCCGACCCAACCCCGCCGCGCTGCCTGTTCCTGGTCCCGCTGGCCTCCGCCTTCGGCTCCAACGGCACCGCGGTCACCTTGGCCCGGCACGGCGGCACCCTCGTCCTGCTCGACCGGTTCACACCCGAGGGCGCCCTCGCTGCGATCCGCGCGTACGAGCCGACCCACGTCCTCGGTGTGCCCACCATGGTCCGGATGATGCTCGACCGGCTCGACGCCACCGGTGAGGAACTGCCCGCACCCACCGCCCTCGTCCTGGGCGGCGCCCCGCTCGACGAGACCACCGCCGTCGGCGCGGCGGCAGCGTTCGGCTGCCCCGTCGTCAACCTGTACGGCTCTGCCGACGGGGTCAACTGCCACACCGGACTGGAGAACCGGACCCCGCCCACCGACGGGTTGGGCCTCGTGGCCGGCACGCCCGATCCCCGGGTCGCCGAGATCCGCATCACCGGCACCGATACCGGCGAACCGCTGCCGGACGGCGGCATCGGGGAGATCGTGGCGCGCGGGCCGATGACCCCGCTCTGCTACGTCGGCGCCCCCGAACTCGATGCCCGCTACCGCACCGCCGACGGCTGGGTACGCACCGGGGACCTCGGCTTCCTCGACGCCAGTGGCGTCCTCCACGTCGTGGGGCGGCTCAAGGACATCGTCATCCGGGGTGGCGCCAACATCAGCCCCGCCGAAGTGGAACGCGCACTTACCTCGCATCCCCAGGTCCGGGACGTGGTGTGCGTCGGCGTCCCCGACGAGCTGATGGGGGAGCGGCTGGCCGCCTGCGTGGTGCCCCGCAACCCCGATGCCCCTGCGCCCGGACCGCTGACGCCCGGACCGCTGACGCTCGGAGCACTGACGCCCGGACCGCTGACACTCGCATCGCTGACCGACCACCTGAACGCTCGCGGGCTGGAGCGGCGCAAGCACCCCGAACACCTGCTGCTCGTGGCCGAGCTCCCCCTCACTCCGGCCGGCAAGCCCGATCGGGTGGCCCTGCGCGAGCGCCTGATCGTGCACGGACGGGCCACCGCAGGGCCCGCCGGGCCCCTCGCGCAGGCGGGGTAGCCCCGGACGGCGGGAACGGCCAAGGGGGCGGTCCGGACGGGCCGCCCCCTTCGCCGGGTGCGCAGGAGGTGGGCGCCCCGGCGAAGGGGGCGCCCACGGCTCAGGGGGCGCCCATACCCTTCTTCAGCTCGGCAGCGGCGTTGCGGTACACCCCCAGCAGGTCGAGGTCCTCACCCGGGTAGTTGACGATCTCCACCTGCTTGGCGCCGGAGTCGGGCAGCACCGGGCCCGTCGACATATGGGCGTTGTCCAGGACCAGAGCGGGCTTCTTCCGGGACAGTTCGGCCAGTTGGGCCGGCGTCACGGCCTCGGGCCCGTACGTGCCGACCGCGGTGGCACCGGCGAGCTTCGCCGACCACGCGGTGAAGACCTGCGAGACGACGGCCGGGCTCTGCCCGCCGGGCCAGGCGCCCTTCAGCTCCCCGTTGAGCTTGGCGTACTCGGCATCGAAGCCGGATTTCCACTTCGCCGCAGCGTCCTCGGTGCCGAACAGCTTGGCCAGCCGGGTCACCTCGGCCCCGACCTTGTCGGCGTCGTTGTCCAGGTTGACCTCGACCAGCCCGGCCTTGGAGCCCGCCGCCTCCTTGATCTTCGCGGCGTACGGTTCGAAGGGCGCGTACAGCACGAAGTCGGCCTTCGCCACGGCCGCCAGGTCGGAGGGCTTCGGGTCGTAGTCGGGCGCGTGGTGTACGGACGGGGGCACGATGACCTTGACGTCCCGGGCCCCCGCCGCCTTCGCGAAGGCGCCCTCCCAGGTGGTGGTGACGACCACGACCGGTTTGCCGTCGTGCGCGTGCGGGACCTCCGCGCGACCGGAAGCAGCGGTGTTGCTGCCGTTGCCGCAACCGGTCACCAGGGCCAGTGCCGTGCTCAGTGCGAGGAGTGCAGGGATGCGGACGCAGGTGCGCGCCATGAGCTGATTCTCCGTTCGGGAACGAGATGCACAGCGAGGACGACTGCCCCCGCCGTCAGGACGAGGACCGGCCCGGGAGGCCAGTCGAGCCAGAGGGCCAGCAGGAAGCCCGTCAGGTTCACGCCGACACCGATGCCGACCGCGAACAGGGCGATGGACTTCAGCGAGGTCCCGAGTCGGCGTGCGGCCAGTGCGGGCAGCAGGGTGAGGGCGTCGACGAGCAGCGCGCCGGTCAGCTTGATCGCTCCGGCGACCGCCACCGCGACGAGTACGAGCAGCACAAGGGTGAGGGCGCGTACGGGCACGCCCGAACACTCGGCGAGCTCCCGGTCGTACAGCAGCAGGGCCAGGTCGCGCCGCTTCCACCAGAACAGACCCGGTACGGCGACGGCGAGCAGGCCCAGCACGATCAGATCGGCGGTCCCGACGGACAGGATCGATCCCCACAGCAGGGCGAACGCCCCGGAGGCGTTGACGCCCGACACGGCGAGCACCAGCAGCGCGGCGGCGATGGCCAGGCTCATGAGCAGCCCCATCGCCCCGGACAGCCCGTCCGGAGTGCGGGCCAGCGGAGCGACCCCGGCGCCGGCCAGCGCACAGGCCACCAGCGCGCACAGCATCGGGTCGAGCCCGGTCAGCAGCCCGACGGCGATCCCGAGCAGCGCGACGTGCATCATCGCGAACCGCACCGGCATGATGTCCAGCCCGACGATGACGACGCCGACCACCGGCAGCCCGATCGCAGCCAGCAGCAGTGCGCACCCCGCCCGCTGCACCGGCAGCAGCTGGATGAGCTCACCCAGGTCGGCGGCCAGGTTCACAAGACCTCCCGCAGCCGGCCGGCAGCCATCTCCAGCACCCGGTCGCACCGCTCGGCCAGGGCCCGGTCGTGGGTCACCACGACCAGCGTCACCGGGAGGGCGGCCAGTACGTCGGCCGCCTCCGCCTGCCCGTCGAAGTCGAGGGCCGCGGTGGGTTCGTCGGCCAGCAGCACCTGTGCCCCGGCCGCCACGCAGCCCAGCGCCCGCGCGAGGTACATCCTCTGCAACTGGCCGCCCGACAGCGTGTGCAGCGCCCGCTCCCTCAGGTCCGCCACGCCCAGCCGCTCGGCGGCCTCGGCGGCCTCGACCGGAGCGGCGCTGCTCGCCAGCAACTCGCCACCCAGCAGGGGGAAGCGGCCTGCCGCCGGTTTTTGCGGAATCCAGGCGCAGGCCCGCCGCCGCCAGGCCCACTCGGCCGGCGAAGCGGTCCCCCGACCCCCGACCAGGATCGACCCCTGCACCTGCCGGTGCAGCCCCAGCACCGCGCGCAGCAGGGTCGTCTTCCCGGAACCGTTGGTCCCGGTCAACGCCACCCGCTCACCTGCGGCGATCTCCAGGTTGACCTCCGCGACGGCCTCCACCCGGCCGTGGAGGCAGGCGACCCCCCGCATGCGCACATCCAGCCCGCCCATCCGCTGCCCCTCTGCCTCGTGCGTGACGCGCGGGCGCACGGGAACGGCCGCCCACGCCCCAGTAGTCGGGCGCCGGGCCCTGCGGGTTCCCGGTCGTGCGGGGTGTGTTCGGCAACGGGCATGACGGGGCCCGTAACGAGGCCCGTGACGACGGCCCGTGACGGGTGGTCCTCAGGCCTCGGCCCGGTCCGCGGGCGTCAGAAGCATGCCGGTGGCGTGATGTACGTGCCGATGGTGTCGTGCGCGCGCCCGGCGCCCCCCCGCCCCCCCCCCCCCCACGCAACACCCACCGCGAAAGAAGAAGAGAGTAATATAATTAAGACCCAACCCACCGCAAGTAATA
>NZ_JBEXQA010000037.1:0-58145 GCF_040612395.1 Streptomyces sp. NPDC006430 | reverse complement strand
TGCAGAGTTGGTCACGAGTCTCGTCCGGGATGCGCATACCACAACAACGAGCCCCGGAACGGGAAGCAACACCTTGATTTCCTGCAAGCCCTTAGCGCCGCAGGCGGTGGCAGATGTACGCGAGGGTGCCCAGCAGCAGCCGGGCCTGCGGCGGGCCGCCCGCGGAGTCGAGGGCGGGTGGGCGCAGCCAGCAGGCGGGGCCGAGCCCGGCGTGGTCGGACGGGGGAGCGGTCAGGAAGGCGCCGGTCCCCAGGGCGTGCAGGTCCAGGTCGGCGTCGTCCCAGCCCATCCGGTACAGCAGCTGCGGCAGCTCGGCGGCCGCGCCCGGGGCCACGAAGAACTGGGCGCGGCCGTCGGGGGTCGCGATGACCGGACCGAGGGGCAGGCCCATCCGCTCCAGGCGGACCAGCGCGCGGCGACCGGCCTCCTGGGAGACCTCGATGACGTCGAAGGTGCGGCCGACGGGGAGCAGCACGGACGCACCCGGGTACTCGCCCCAGATCTCGGTGACCTCGTCGAGGGTGGCGCCCGCGGGGACGGTGGGTGCGAGGGGTAGGAGCGGATGCGCCCCCGGCGCGCTGCAATTCGTATGACCGCAGGAACAGTCACGGGCGGGGGCCGCGGCCCGTGCGCCGGGGACCACGTCCCAGCCCCACAGCCCGGTGTACTCCGCGACCGCCGTGCACTCCGATGTCCGACCGCGACGCCGCGAGCCGGAACGGAACTCCTTGGTGCTGCGGCTGCCGCCGATCGTGAAGCCCATGCCCATGCTCCCTCCAACGGGTCGGACGCGCCGGTGGTTACGACGTAGGCGAGACCGGATGCGGGGTCGGGAGCGAGCCGGGTTCCGGGAGGAGCCGCCCGGCGCACTCCTCGCCGCGCGCGCCCCTAGCGCACTCCCGTCCAACCGATCGTTTTCGCCTCGCTGTCAAGTGAATCGCGCCTGGCGGGTGGCGAGTTCGTTCGCAGGGGTGGCGAATGGTGGCGTTTCCGGAATCGACCTCGCGGCAGGGGTGATCGTAGGATTACTTTCAGTGCACGCACCCTTCGAGGCCGACCGTCCGTGGTTATGCCGGAGGCAAGCTGTGGAGGACCTGTGAAGGTCCGTGGCGACGCTCGCCCCACCGGCCAGGGTTTCGTGTGAAAGAGGCTGAGCGGATGGGGGCGTTCCAGTGAGCGGCAACGACGCAAGCGGAACGAGCGAGGAGTCGGAGGTCCCGGGCTCTACGGCCCGCAATGAACAACTGACCTCCTGGTTCGTCCGCAGCGGCTGGTCCAAGGGCGAACTCGCACGCCAGGTGAACCGGCGGGCCCGCCAGATGGGCGCCCACCACATCAGCACGGACACCTCCCGGGTGCGCCGCTGGCTCGACGGCGAGCAGCCCCGCGAGCCCGTCCCGCGGATCCTGTCGGAGCTGTTCTCCGAGCGCTTCGGCTCCGTCGTCGCCATCGAGCAGCTCGGGCTGCGCATCGCCCACCAGACCCCCTCCGTCTCCGGGGTCGATCTGCCCTGGGCCGGCCCGCAGACCGTCGAGCTGCTCGGGGAGTTCTCCCGCAGCGACCTGATGCTGGCCCGCCGAGGCTTCCTCGGGAGCTCCCTCTCCCTCTCCGCCGGCCCCGCCCTCATCGAGCCCATGCAGCGCTGGCTCGTCCCGGTCCCGGCCGCCGACCCCGGCCCCCGCGAAGCGGGGACGGCCGGCGCCCTCGGCGGGCACCGCCCGCCGCGCCTCTCCGAACCGGAACTCGGCCTCCTCGAAGCCACCACCGTGATGTTCCGCCAGTGGGACGCCCAGTGCGGAGGCGGACTGCGCCGCAAGGCCGTCGTGGGCCAGCTGCACGAGGTCACCGACCTGCTCCAGGAGAACCACCCGGCCCCGGTCATGAAGCGGCTCTTCAAGGTCGCCGCGGAACTCGCGGAACTCGCCGGTTGGATGAGCTACGACATCGGCCTGCACCCCACCGCGCAGAAGTACTTCGTCCTCGCACTGCACGCCGCCAAGGAGGGCGGCGACAAGCCGCTCGGCTCGTACATCCTGTCCAACATGAGTCGCCAGATGATCCACCTGGGCCGCCCCGAGGACGCCCTGGAGCTCATCCACCTCGCGCAGTACGGCAGCCGCGACTGCGCCGGCCCGCGCACCCAGGCCATGCTGTATGCGATGGAGGCCCGCGCTTACGCGAACATGGGCCAGCCCAGCCGCTGCAAGCGCGCCGTCCGGATGGCCGAGGACACCTTCAGCGACATCGACTTCGGCGGCGAGCCCGAACCCGACTGGATCCGCTTCTTCTCAGAGGCCGAACTCAACGGGGAGAACTCCCACTCGTACCGCGATCTGGCCTACGTCGCCGGCCGCAGCCCCATGTACGCCTCCCTCGCCGAACCCGTGATGCAGCGGGCCGTGGAGCTCTTCGAGAAGGACGACGAGCACCAGCGCTCCTACGCCCTCAACCTCATCGGCATGGCCACCGTCCACCTGCTCCAGCGCGAGCCCGAGCAGGCCACCGTCCTCATCGGCAAGGCCCTCGACGTGGCCGGAAAGGTGCGGTCCGAAAGGGTGAACACGCGGCTACGCAAGACCGTAGACACCGTCGCCCGTGAGTACGGCGACGTCCCCGACGTCGGCCGGCTGACCGACCACCTCGCCTCCCGGCTCCCCGAGGCCGCCGAGGCCGTCTGACGGCCACGCGCGGCCGTCCCCAAGGCCCCGGCCGCGGCAGTCACCCCGTGAAGCCCGATCAGGCTCCCCCAGCCAGGTCCCCCGGGTCACTGCCGCGGCCGGTTCTCGTACGTGTCCGTTCATGGACGTGTAACACGCCCGACCTCTTCGTCACCGCGGCGAAACATCGAGCGGCGCCGCCGGAAACCGGCCTGCGCGAATCTCAAGGCCAATAACCGGCCAGCCCCCAGGCCCCACCCCCCGGCCTTACGCCTTGCGCCGCTCAGGTTTTCACGATCGCCCGCACGCGAACGTACCGACGACGAGGAGACGCCGATGGCATCAGCCATCACGACCCTCGCTGCAGACGCCCCGACGCTGTCTGCCGCGAACACCGGGTTCATGCTCATCTGCTCCGCCCTGGTCATGCTGATGACCCCGGGACTCGCCTTCTTCTACGGAGGCATGGTCCGCGTCAAGAGCAGCCTCAACATGCTGATGATGAGCTTCATCAGCCTCGGGATCGTCACGATCCTCTGGGTCCTCTTCGGCTTCAGCCTCGCCTTCGGCACGGACTCCGCCAGCATCATCGGCTGGTCCTCCGACTACGTCGGCCTCAGCGGCATCGGCATCACCGAGCTGTGGGACGGCTACACCATCCCGGTCTACGTCTTCGCCGTCTTCCAGCTGATGTTCGCCGTCATCACCCCCGCCCTGATCAGCGGTGCACTGGCCGACCGGGTGAAGTTCAGCGCCTGGGCCCTGTTCACCGCCCTGTGGGTCACCGTCGTCTACTTCCCCGTCGCCCACTGGGTCTGGGGCGCCGGCGGCTGGCTCTTCGAGCTCGGCGTCATCGACTTCGCGGGCGGCACCGCCGTCCACATCAACGCCGGTGCCGCGGCCCTCGGCGTGATCCTGGTGATCGGCAAGCGCGTCGGCTTCAAGAAGGACCCGATGCGCCCGCACAGCCTCCCGCTCGTGATGCTGGGCGCCGGTCTGCTGTGGTTCGGCTGGTTCGGCTTCAACGCAGGCTCCTGGCTCGGCAACGACGACGGCGTCGGCGCGGTCATGTTCGTCAACACCCAGGTCGCCACCGCCGCCGCGATGCTCGCCTGGCTCGCCTACGAGAAGCTGCGCCACGGCTCCTTCACCACCCTGGGCGCCGCCTCCGGCGCGGTCGCGGGCCTCGTCGCCATCACCCCCTCCGGCGGGTCCTGCTCCCCGCTCGGCGCCATCGGCATCGGCGCCATCGCCGGTGTGCTGTGCGCCATGGCCGTCGGCCTCAAGTACAAGTTCGGCTACGACGACTCCCTCGACGTGGTCGGCGTCCACCTCGTCGGCGGTATCGCCGGATCCCTCCTCGTCGGCTTCTTCGCCACCGGCGGGGTCCAGTCCGACGCGGCCGGCCTCTTCTACGGCGGCGGCCTGGAGCAGCTCGGCAAGCAGGCCATCGGAGTCTTCTCCGTACTCGCCTACTCTCTCGTCGCGTCCGCGATCCTCGCCTTCCTCCTCGACAAGACGATGGGGATGCGGGTCACCGAGGACGACGAGGTCTCCGGCATCGACCAGGTCGAGCACGCCGAGACCGCCTACGACTTCAGCGGAGCCGGCGGCGGCGCCTCCTCCAGGAGCACCGCCACACCCGCCCCCGTTGCCGCCGCGAGCAAGAAGGTTGACGCATGAAGCTGATCACCGCGATCGTCAAGCCGCACCGGCTGGACGAGATCAAGGACGCCCTCCAGCGGTTCGGAGTCCAGGGCCTCACGGTCTCGGAGGCCAGCGGGTACGGCCGCCAGCGCGGCCACACCGAGGTCTACCGCGGTGCCGAGTACACCGTGGACCTCGTACCGAAGATCCGCATCGAGGTGGTCGTCGAGGACGACGACGCCGAATCGGTGATGGAGGTCCTCGTGAAGAGCGCCCGCACCGGCAAGATCGGTGACGGCAAGGTGTGGAGCGTCCCCGTGGACTCGATCATCCGGGTCCGCACCGGCGAGCGCGGCGCTGAAGCGCTCTAGGTGACGGGAGCTCCTGGGTGACGAGCGTCGAAAAGACCACGACGGGCGGTTCCGAAGAGCCGTCCGACTCGGGACCCAGCGGGTACGCCGCGGCCCGGCTGCGACTCCTCCAGGAGGAGTCGCGGTCCGGGCCGTCGCGGCGTTCCGCGCTGGCCGCACTGACCGACGACTGGCTGAACGCCCTGTTCGCCACGGCCGTACGCGAGACCGGAGTCCGGGGCGCCGCCCTCGTCGCCGTCGGCGGCTACGGGCGCGCCGAACTCTCCCCGCGCAGCGACCTCGACCTGCTGCTGCTCCATGACGGCAAGGCGGAGCCGCGGGCGCTGAGCGCGCTGGCCGACCGCATCTGGTACCCGGTGTGGGACCTGGGCGTGGCCCTGGACCACTCGGTGCGGACGCCGGCCGAAGCCCGCAAGACCGCTTCCGAGGACCTCAAGGTGCACCTCGGGCTGCTGGACGCCCGCCCGGTCTCGGGCGACGCGGGCCTGCTCGCGGGCCTGCGCACCTCCGTCCTGGCCGACTGGCGCAACCAGGCCACCAAACGGCTTCCGCAGCTGCACTCCCTGTGCCGGGAACGGGCCGAGCTGGCCGGGGAGCTCCGATTCCTGCTGGAACCCGATCTCAAGGAGGCCCGCGGCGGGCTCCGCGACATCACCGCACTGCGCGCCGTCGCCGCGTCCTGGCTCGCCGACGCCCCGCGCGAGGGGCTGGCCGAGGCCCGGCGCCGGCTGCTGGACGCGCGGGACGCCCTGCACCTGGTGACGGGCCGCGCGACCGACCGGCTCGCCCTCCAGGAACAGGACCAGGTCGCGGCCCAGCTGGGCCTGCTCGACGCGGACGCGTTGCTGCGCGAGGTGTACGAGGCCGCGCGGGTCGTCGCGTACGCCGGTGACGTGACCTGGCGGGAAGTCGGGCGCGTACTACGGGCCAGGGCGGCCCGGCCGAGGCTGCGCGGGCTGCTGGGGACGCGGGGGGTCGCAGCAGCCGAGCGGGCGCCGCTCGCCGAAGGGGTCGTGGAGTCCGACGGCGAGGCCGTCCTGGCCCTCGCGGCCCGGCCGGACCGGGACCCGGTGCTGCCGCTGCGGTTCGGTGCGGCGGCGGCGCAGGCGGGACTGCCGGTGTCGCTGCACGCCGTACGCCGGTTGGCGGCGCAGGCGAAACCGCTACCCGTCCCGTGGCCCGCCCAGGCGCGGGAACAACTGCTGACCTTGCTGGGGGCGGGGGAACCGACCGTGGCGGTGTGGGAGGCCCTGGAAGCGGAGGGCCTGATCACTCGGCTGCTGCCCGACTGGGAACGGGTACGGTGCCGGCCGCAGCGCAACCCCGTCCACACCTGGACCGTGGACCGGCACCTGGTGGAGACGGCGGTCCGCGCCTCGGCCCTGACCCGCCGGGTGAGCCGCCCGGACCTGCTGCTGATGGCCGCCCTGCTGCACGACATCGGCAAGGGTTGGCCGGGAGACCACTCGGTGGCGGGGGAGACGATCGCGCACGACGTGGCCGTACGGGTGGGCTTCGACGCGGAGGACGCCGCCGTGCTGGGGGTGCTCGTACGGCACCACCTGCTGCTGATCGACACCGCAACGCGGCGCGACCTGGACGACCCCGCGACGGTCCGGTCCGTCGCGGAGGCGGTCGGGTCGCTGGGCACC
Source organism: Streptomyces sp. NPDC006430 (assembly GCF_040612395.1). Classification (NCBI taxonomy): domain Bacteria; kingdom Bacillati; phylum Actinomycetota; class Actinomycetes; order Kitasatosporales; family Streptomycetaceae; genus Streptomyces; species Streptomyces sp. NPDC006430. Next base: position 51,818 of record NZ_JBEXQA010000037.1, on the reverse strand, counting down.
CTGGAGATACTGCACGCGCTGACCGAGGCCGACGCGCTGGCCACCGGGCCGGCGGCGTGGAGCACCTGGCGGGGCTCGCTGGTGGCGGACCTGGTGGCGCGGGTGGCGTCGGTCCTGCGGGGCGCGGCGCCGGTCGTCCCGGACCTGGCCATCCCGACCACGGAACAGGAACGCCTGGCCGTGGAGGCGCTGCGCACCCGTGAACCGGTGCTGTCGCTGCACGCGCGGCAGGAGGAGGACGACGCGGTCGGGGTCGAACTCGTCGTGGCGGTCCCGGACCAGCCGGGGGTCCTCCCGGCCGTGGCGGGGGTGCTGGCACTCCACCGCCTCACGGTGCGCGCGGCGGACCTGCGCTCGCTGGAGCTCCCCGACGAGCTGGGCGAGGTCCTGGTCCTGCGCTGGTGGGTGGCCGCCCAGTTCGGTTCCCCACCGGAGGCGGCCCGGCTCCGTACGGACCTGATCCGGGCGCTGGACGGCTCGTTGGACGTCCCGGCGAAGCTGGCCGACCGCGAGGCGGCGTACCCGCGGCGGCGCGGGGTCGTGCCGCCGCCACCGCGCGTCACGGTGGTCCCGGAGGTCTCCTCCCTGGCCACGGTCCTGGAGGTCCGCGCCCCGGACGCGGTGGGTCTGCTGCACCGGATCGGGCGGGCGCTGGAATCCTCCGGGGCCCGGGTCCGCAGCGCGCACGTCTCCACCCTCGGAGCCAACGCGGTGGACTCGCTGTACCTCGTGGACACCGACGGCAAGCCCCTCCCGCCCCCGGCGGCCGCAGCCCTGGCCGCGGCCGTGGAGGCAGCCCTCCGCTAGCGGATCGAGCCCCCCGTCTCCCTACTCCCCGAGGTCGTCCCGCACGAGATCCGTCCGGGGAGGGGCGGAGACGGGGCTGCGCCCGTACCGGGTCCCGCAGCCCCGCGGCCGGCGGCCGAAGCAGGAGGCACCGGCGGCCGAAGCAGGAGGCAGGGGTCAGCAAGCGGAAAGGGCCGATACCCTGGGGGACGACCACCACGCCCCCGACCCGAGGAATCGCGACCACCGTGTTCGATACGCTTTCCGACCGCCTCAGCGCGACCTTCAAGTCCCTCCGGGGCAAAGGCCGCCTCTCCGAGCAGGACATCGACGCTGCGGCGCGGGAAATCCGTATCGCCCTCCTCGAGGCCGACGTCGCGCTCCCGGTCGTCCGCTCCTTCATCGCGAACGTCAAGGAGCGCGCCCGCGGCGAAGAGGTCTCCAAGGCCCTGAACCCCGGCCAGCAGGTCCTCAAGATCGTCAACGACGAGCTCGTCTCGATCCTCGGTGGCGAGACCCGTCGGCTGCGCTTCGCCAAGACCGCACCCACCGTGATCATGCTCGCCGGTCTCCAGGGTGCCGGTAAGACCACCCTCGCCGGCAAGCTCGGCCTCTGGCTCAAGGGCCAGGGCCACTCCCCGCTGCTGGTCGCCTGCGACCTCCAGCGGCCCAACGCCGTCAACCAGCTCAGCGTCGTCGCGGAGCGCGCCGGCGTCGCGGTCTACGCGCCGCAGCCCGGCAACGGCGTCGGCGACCCGGTCCAGGTCGCCAAGGACTCCGTCGAGTACGCGCGCACCAAGCAGTACGACATCGTCATCGTCGACACCGCCGGCCGCCTCGGCATCGACCAGGAGCTGATGCAGCAGGCCGCGGACATCCGCGACGCCGTCAGCCCGGACGAGATCCTCTTCGTCGTCGACGCCATGATCGGCCAGGACGCGGTCAACACCGCCGAGGCCTTCCGCGACGGCGTCGGCTTCGACGGCGTCGTGCTCTCCAAGCTCGACGGCGACGCCCGCGGTGGTGCCGCGCTCTCCATCGCGCACGTCACCGGCAAGCAGATCATGTTCGCCTCGAACGGCGAGAAGCTCGACGAGTTCGACGCGTTCCACCCCGACCGCATGGCGGGCCGGATCCTCGACATGGGTGACATGCTCACCCTCATCGAGCAGGCCGAGAAGACCTTCAGCCAGGCCGAAGCCGAGAAGATGGCGGCCAAGCTGGCGAAGGGGCCCAAGGAGTTCACGCTCGACGACTTCCTGGCCCAGATGGAGCAGGTCCGCAAGATGGGCTCCATCTCGAAGCTGCTCGGCATGCTCCCGGGCATGGGGCAGATCAAGGACCAGATCAACAACATCGACGAACGCGACGTCGACCGCACCGCCGCGATCATCAAGTCGATGACCCCGGCCGAGCGCCAGGACCCGCACCTCATCAACGGCTCGCGCCGCGCCCGTATCGCCAAGGGCTCCGGCGTCGAGGTCAGTGCCGTCAAGAACCTCGTGGAGCGCTTCTTCGAGGCCCGCAAGATGATGTCCCGCATGGCCCAGGGCGGCGGGATGCCCGGCATGCCCGGCATCCCGGGCATGGGCGGCGGCCCCGGCCGGCAGAAGAAGCAGGTCAAGCAGGCCAAGGGCAAGCGCAAGAGCGGCAACCCGATGAAGCGCAAGGAAGAGGAGGCCGCTGCGGCTGCCCGTCGCGAGCAGGGCGCGCAGGCGGCTCCGCCCGCCACCGGCAGCCCGTTCGGCCTTCCGGCCGGGGGCCAGTCCGGCGAGGACTTCGACCTTCCGGACGAGTTCAAGAAGTTCATGAAGTAACCGCAGGCGCCTGCGGCAGGGCCCCGGCCGGGGGACAGCATCGGGGGATTCGGCCGGGGCCCTGCCGCGTACGGCGTGCGGGCGCGCGAGGGCGGTATGTCCCTTATGGTCGGCCAGGAGGACGGCTGTAAGGAGGCCACGTGCCCAACCCCACCCCCGTACCGCCTCGCGGCCGCGCCGACACGCCCTGGCGCTCGGAGGGCGCGCCGCCGGCTCCGCCGCCCCGGAAGAAGATGCCCGGAGGCTGGCGCGGACTGATCCTCGCCGCGCTGATCGTCTTCCTGATCACCAACGTGGTCCTGTCCTTCTTCAACGAGGGCGACGAGCCGACGATCTCGTACACGGAGTTCAGCAAGCAGGTCGCGGACGGCAACGTCTCGAAGATCTACTCCAAGGGCGACGCCATCCAGGGCCAGCTGAAGAACAAGCAGCCGCTGCCCGACGGGGACAAGGGCGACTACACGAAGTTCGTCACCCAGCGCCCGGCCTTCGCCGACGACCAGCTGTGGGCCAACCTCACCCAGCACGGCGTCACCGTCACGGCCTCCCCGGTCGTCGTCCAGCGCAGCTTCCTGGCCAACCTGTTGATCTCGCTGGCCCCGATGCTGCTGCTGGTCCTGCTGTGGGTGTTCATCGCCCGCCGGATGGGCGCGGCCGGAGGCGGAGTCCCCGGTCTGGGCCGCAAGGGACCGCCCAAGCCCGTTGAGCTGGAAGGCGCCAAGCGCACCACCTTCGCGGACGTGGCCGGCATCGACGAGGTCAAGGGCGAGCTCAACGACGTCGTGGACTTCCTGAAGAACCCGCAGCAGTACCGCAGGCTCGGCGCCCGGATGCCCGGCGGGGTCCTCCTGGCCGGGCCGCCCGGCACGGGCAAGACCCTGCTGGCGCGGGCGGTGGCGGGCGAGGCCGGGGTGCCGTTCTTCTCCGCCTCCGCCTCCGAGTTCATCGAGATGATCGTCGGCGTGGGCGCCTCGCGGGTCCGAGACCTCTTCTCCGAGGCGCGGAAGGTGGCTCCGTCGATCGTCTTCATCGACGAGATCGACACCATCGGCCGAGCCCGGGGCGGCGGCGCCACCATGGGCGGCCACGACGAACGCGAGCAGACCCTCAACCAGATCCTGACCGAGATGGACGGCTTCTCCGGCTCGGAAGGCGTGGTCGTCCTGGCGGCGACGAACCGGCCCGACGTCCTGGACCCGGCGCTCACCCGGCCCGGCCGCTTCGACCGCACGGTGTCGGTCTCCCCGCCGGACCGGGCGGGCCGCGAGGCGATCCTGCGGATCCACACCCGGGACGTCCCGCTCGCCCCCGACGTCGACCTGGACCAGGTGGCCCGCACCACCCCGGGCATGACGGGCGCGGACCTCGCCAACCTGGCGAACGAAGCCGCCCTCCTCGCCGTGAAGCGGAAGCAGGACCAGGTCACCCAGGCCGACTTCATGGACGCCCTGGAGAAGGTCCAGCTGGGCGCGGCACGGGCGCTGGTCATTCCGGAGGAGGAACGTCGCCGCACGGCCTACCACGAGAGCGGCCACGCCCTGCTGGGCATGCTCCACCCGGGCGCCGACCCGGTCCGCAAGATCACGATCGTGCCGCGCGGCCGGGCACTCGGCGTCACCCTTTCGACCCCGGACGCGGACCGCTACGCCTACACGGAGCACTACCTCCGCGGCCGCATCATCGGTGCGCTGGGCGGCATGGCGGCCGAGCACATCGTTTACGACGTCATCACCACGGGCGCGGAGAACGACCTCGAACAGGTCACCAACCTCGCGCGCAGCATGGTCGGCCGCTGGGGCATGAGCGAACGCGTGGGCCGTCTCACCGCGATCCCGGCGGACGCGCAGAGCCCGTACGGACTCGTGGCGGCCCCCGCCACGCTGGACGCGGTGGACCACGAGATGCGCCGGATCGTCGACGAGTGCTACATGGAGGCCTGCCGGCTGCTGCGCGAGCACCGTCCGAAACTCGACGCCCTGACCGAGGCCCTGCTGGCCAACGAAACGCTGGACGAGCCGGCCGCCTACGAGGCCGCCGGCATCCCCCGGACGTCGAAGAGGTGAGCGGTGTCCGCCGGGGCGGCCGAAGGGCCGCCCCGCCGGCGGACTACGGCACGCGGGCGATCACGTAGCGGAACACGTTCGGCAACCAGACGGAGCCGTCCGGCCGCTCGTACGGGTGAAGCGCCTCGGTCATCTCCTTCTCCCACTGCGCCGGGTCGCAGGAGGACTCGTACAGCCCCGTGGACAGCAGCCCCCGCACCGCGCTGTCCACGTCCGCGTACCCGAAGGGGCAGAACACCCGCCCCGATCCGTCGGGCGAGAGCCGGGCCCGAGCTACCGCCGCGTCCAGATCCTGCGGCGCGGGCCCGCCCCCGAGGACGGTGGGCACCGTGCACCGCTCCATCGGCCCCCAGTCGGCCAGCACCACCGCCCCGCCCCGCCGGACCGCGGGCAGGGCCGGGGCCAGGGCGGCCGCGGACGGTGCGAACGCCAGCAGCACGTCGTACGGCCGCCCGCCGGACGGCGGCTCCGCGACCACCTCCAGCAGCCGCTCCCGAGCCAGCGCCCGGCGCGCCGGATCCGCCTCCACACCCGTGGTGACGGCTCCTCGCCCCGCGGCCAGCAGCAGGGCCAGCCCGGCCCCGCAGTCCAGGCCGAGCAGCCGGTCGCCCGGACCGACCTCCAGCCGGTCGAAGACCGCTTCGTACAGCGGTACCAGCATCCGTTCCTGGATCTCCGCCCAGTCCCGGGCGGCGAGCGTTGCCGTCGGCGTCGGTGTCATCGAAAGAGCGCTCCTGATTCCTTGTCGCCCCCGTGCCCCCGTTGCCAGAGAACTCCCGATTCGCCCCCGCGTCCAGAGGAGTGCGCCACCCGATTCACGCTTGACGCGCCGGGCGCCGTACCATTCGCGCCATGGCAAAGGCTCCCGTTCTCACCCCCCAGGCGGAGGATTTCCCCCGCTGGTACCAGGATCTGATCAACAAGGCCGAGCTGGCCGACAACGGCCCAGTGCGCGGCACCATGGTCATCCGGCCGTACGGCTACGGCCTGTGGGAGCGGATGCAGCAGGAGATGGACGCGCGCATCAAGGACGCGGGTGCCCAGAACGCGTACTTCCCGCTGTTCATCCCGCAGTCGTACCTGACGAAGGAAGCGGAGCACGTCGAGGGCTTCGCCCCGGAGCTCGCGGTCGTCACGCACGGCGGCGGCAAGGAGCTCGAAGAGCCGGTCGTGGTCCGGCCGACCTCCGAGACGATCATCAACGACTACTTCTCCAAGTGGGTCCAGAGCTACCGCGACCTGCCGCTGCTGATCAACCAGTGGGCCAACGTGGTCCGCTGGGAGATGCGCCCGCGCGTGTTCCTCCGTACGAGCGAGTTCCTGTGGCAGGAGGGCCACACGGCCCACGCCACGTACGAGGACGCCCGCGACTACGCCGCCCGGATCCACCGCGACGTCTACGGCGACTTCATGACGAACGTGCTCGGCATCGACGTCGTGCTCGGCCGCAAGACCGCCAAGGAGCGCTTCGCCGGCGCCATCAACACCCTCACCCTCGAAGGCATGATGGGCGACGGCAAGGCCCTGCAGCTGGGCACGAGCCACGAGCTCGGCACCAACTTCGCCAAGGCCTTCCACACCCAGTACCTGTCGAAGGAGGGCAAGCAGGAGCTCGTCTGGCAGACCTCCTGGGGCGTCTCGACCCGCATGGTCGGCGGTTTGATCATGTCCCACGGCGACGACAACGGCCTGCGCGTCCCGCCGCGTCTGGCGCACGTCCAGGTCGTCGTCATGGCGATCAAGGGCGACGAGGCCGTCACGAAGGTCCGCGAGCTCGGCGCCCAGCTGAAGGCCGCCGGCATCCGCGTGCAGGTCGACGACCGCGTCGACACCCCCTTCGGCCGGCGCGCCGTGGACTGGGAGCTCAAGGGCGTACCGGTCCGCGTGGAGATCGGCCCCCGCGACCTGGAGGCCGGCACCGCGATGCTGGCCCGCCGGATCCCGGGCGGCAAGGAGCCCGTGCAGATCGACGCACTCGCCGACCTGCTGCCCAAGGTGCTGGAGGAGGACCAGGCGCAGCTGCTGCGCGAGTCCCGCGAGCGCCGTGAGTCCCGTACCAGCGACGTCGCGACCATCGAGGAGGCCGCCGAGGTCGCCGTTGGCGGCGGCTGGGCGCGGATCCCGTGGGCCGACCTCGGCCCCGAGGGCGAGGCGAGGCTGGGCGAGCAGGCCGTGTCGGTCCGCTGCCTGATCTCCGAGGACGGGTCCGTCCCGGAGGCGGACGACGCTCCCGGAACGCTCGCCATCGTCGCTCGCTCGTACTGATCGACCGGATCGACCGGATCGACCGGATCGATCTGATCGGCCTGATCGACACCGCCTGAGCACTCATGCGCCCCGGCGCACGGCACGAGCCGTGCGCCGGGGCGTAGTCGTCGTTACGTACCGACTCCTCCTGGGATCGACGCACCCGTCCTCGTCGGGACGCATGAGCGTGAACTGACTGGTACGTGCAAAAAATTTGGAATGGCCCGGAATCGGAACACCGGGGCACCTCGGCTCGTTGTCACGACGTGAGCACGACACCACCTGTTCTCGCCGCAGAGCTGGCGCAGGCGTGGGCCGATATTCAGCGGTACCACCCCGAGCTGCCTGACCTTGCCGCGCCCGAGTCCCTGATCGGAGAGTCCTCGTCCGCCTGCGGCGCCGAGCTCTCCTTCGAGCGACTGCTGCACGAGGCAGTCCACGGCATCGCCGCCGCCCGCGGAGTGCGAGACACCTCGCGTGCCGGCCGCTACCACAACCGCAGATTCCTCGCGATCGCCGAGGAGATGGGGCTGGACCATTCCGACGAGCCGCACGCCAGCAGCGGCTTCTCCCTGGTCTCGCTCAATCCCGAGGCCAAGAAGCGCTACCGGCCGACCATCGAGCGCCTTCAGCGTGCGCTGAAGGCGCACTCCGCCGCCACGGCCGCGGACACCAAGCGCAGCTTCCGCGGGCCGGCTGCCCGGCACGGCTCCTCGGGTGGCGGTGTCCGCGTCAAGGCAGTCTGCGACTGCGGCCGCAACGTGCGGGTGGTCCCGTCCGTGCTGGCCCAGGCGCCGATCGTCTGCGGCGGCTGTATGAAGCCGTTCCGCATCCCCGAGGTGGCGGTCTCGGCCGCGGCCTCCTAGAGCTCGCGGCCCTGCGGGGGCGGGGGCTGCCGAGGCGATCGTGCCGCCAGGCCCGCACCCCCCTGCCGGGGTTCGGGCCCTCCCGGCTGAGCGCGCCGCAGGTATGTGGCAGAATGGCTAGCTGTACTCGACAGTCGCATAGGACCCCTCTCTCCTCCGGCTGACGCGTCCATCGGGCACCCGAGTACCGCAACCCCACGTGGCATCTCATGTGCCCAACCACGTCAAGTTCAGGAGACACCACTCCAGTGGCAGTCAAGATCAAGCTCAAGCGCCTCGGCAAGATTCGCCAGCCGCACTACCGCATCGTCGTCGCCGACTCCCGCACTCGCCGGGACGGTCGTGCGATCGAGGAGATCGGTCTGTACCACCCCACGTACAACCCGTCGCGCATCGAGGTCAACGCCGAGCGTGCGCAGTACTGGCTGTCCGTGGGCGCCCAGCCCACCGAGGCCGTGCTCGCCATCCTGAAGCTGACCGGTGACTGGCAGGCGCACAAGGGCCTCCCGGCCCCGGCGCCGCTGCTGCAGCCGGAGACGAAGGAGAGCAAGCGTCGCTCCTTCGACGAGTTCGCCAAGGCCCTCGAGGGCATCGGCGAGACCAAGGGCGAGGCCATCACGCAGAAGGCGAAGAAGGCCGACAAGAAGGCGGACGAGGCTGAGGCCGCCGCCGAGTCGACCGAGGCCTGAGCATGCTCGAGGAGGCTCTTGAGCACCTCGTAAAGGGCATTGTGGACAACCCCGACGAAGTGCAGGTCGCCTCGCGCAACCTGCGTCGCGGGCAGGTGCTCGAGGTCCGGGTTCACCCGGACGACCTCGGGAAGGTGATCGGCCGCAACGGCCGCACCGCGCGTGCCCTGCGTACCGTCGTGGGCGCCATCGGCGGCCGGGGGATCCGCGTCGACCTCGTCGACGTGGACCAGGTCCGCTGAGAAGTTGAATCACCGGCACGGGCCGGGGAGGGCATACGTGCCCGCCCCGGCCCGTCGTCGTCTGAACAGGAGAGACACACAGTGCAGCTGGTAGTCGCGCGGATCGGCCGCGCCCACGGGATCAAGGGTGAGGTCACCGTCGAGGTGCGGACCGACGAGCCGGAGCTGCGGCTCGGGCCCGGCGCCGTGCTCCAGACCGAACCGGCTTCGGCGGGTCCGCTGACCATCGAGACGGGCCGGGTGCACAGCGGCCGGCTCCTGCTCCGCTTCGCAGGCGTCAAGGACCGCACCGCCGCCGAGGCGCTGCGCAACATCCTGCTGATCGCGGACGTCGACCCGGCGGAGCTGCCGGAGGAGCCCGACGAGTACTACGACCACCAGCTGATGGACCTGGACGTGGTCCTGGAGGACGGCACCGAGATCGGCCGGATCACCGAGATCTCCCACCTGCCCTCGCAGGACCTCTTCATCGTCGAGCGACCGGACGGCACCGAGGTGATGATCCCCTTCGTCGAGGAGATCGTCGCCGAGATCGACCTGGAGGAGCAGCGCTGCGTCATCACCCCGCCGCCCGGGCTGATCGACGACCGCGCCGAGATCGTCTCGACGCGCGACAACGGGGCCGAGGCCGGGGAAGAGGCCTGATGCGTCTCGACGTCGTCACGATCTTCCCCGAGTACCTGGAGCCGCTGAACGTCTCCCTCGTCGGCAAGGCGCGGGCCCGCGGGCAGCTCGACGTACAGGTCCACGACCTGCGGGACTGGACGTACGACCGGCACAACACCGTCGACGACACCCCGTACGGCGGCGGCCCCGGCATGGTCATGAAGACCGAGCCGTGGGGCGAGGCCCTCGACGAGGCGCTGGCCGACGGATACGAGTCCGGCGCCCGGGGACCGGTCATGGTCGTCCCGACGCCCAGCGGCCGCCCGTTCACCCAGGAACTGGCCGTCGAGCTCTCCGAGCGGCCCTGGCTGCTGTTCGCGCCGGCCCGCTACGAGGGCATCGACCGTCGGGTCATGGACGAGTACGCCACGCGGATGCCGGTCTACGAGGTCTCCATCGGCGACTACGTGCTCGCGGGAGGCGAAGCGGCCGTCCTGGTCATCACCGAGGCCGTGGCCCGGCTGCTGCCCGGAGTGCTCGGCAACGCCGAATCGCACCGCGACGACTCCTTCGCGCCCGGAGAGATGGCGAACCTGCTGGAGGGTCCGGTCTACACGAAGCCGCCGCAGTGGCGCGGCCGGGAGATCCCCGACGTGCTGCTCAGCGGCCACCACGGAAAGATCGCTCGCTGGCGCCGGGACGAGGCCCTGCGCCGGACCGCGCGGAACCGCCCGGACCTGATCGAGCGCTGCGAGGCCTCCGCCTTCGACAAGAAGGACCGGGAGATGCTGAGCATCCTGGGCTGGCAGCCGACCACCGACGGCCGATTTTGGCGTAGGGCGCGGGCCGTGGAAGAATAGGCGGCTGCTGTGTGCTCGCGTACGCCCCTGCCACAGGGGGATCGTCGTCCGCCGAGTGACCCGGCTCCCGAATTCTCTACGGAAATCCGCACCGGCGGCCTGTGGCGTCGTGCGAAGAAAGCAGACGAAGAACATGTCTCACCTGCTCGATGGCGTCAACGCCGCCTCGATCCGCTCCGACGTCCCGGCCTTCCGCCCGGGTGACACGATCAACGTGCACGTCCGCGTGATCGAGGGCAACCGCTCCCGTATCCAGCAGTTCAAGGGCGTTGTCATCCGTCGCCAGGGCTCTGGCGTCTCCGAGACCTTCACCGTTCGCAAGGTCTCCTTCAGCGTCGGCGTGGAGCGCACCTTCCCGGTCAACTCCCCGATCTTCGAGAAGATCGAGCTCGTCACCCGTGGTGACGTGCGTCGCGCCAAGCTGTACTTCCTCCGTGAGCTCCGCGGCAAGGCCGCGAAGATCAAGGAGAAGCGCGACCGCTGATCTCCTCTCCGGATTCCGGGGGCGGCCGGATAGGCTCGCCCCGATGGACACCGAAGCAGAGCTCACACAGCGCGGCCGTTCCTCCCCCGACACGGGGGAGGAACGGCCGCGTTCTGCGTCGTGGGGGCGCCGTGCGTTTCCCGGGTGGCGCGCTTTCCTGACCTGGCGGCGGGCCGGGGTGCTCGGCGTGCTCTGCACGGCCTTCCTGCTGCTGCTCAGCAATTTCGTCGTACAGCCCTTCCTGATCCCGAGCCGGTCGATGGAGCCGACGCTCCGGGTCGGGGACCGGGTCCTGGTCAACAAGCTGGCGTACCGTTTCGGCGCGCAGCCGAAGCGCGGGGACGTGGTGGTCTTCGACGGCACGGGGTCCTTCGTACGGGAGCGCGTCGAGGGCAATCCGATCGGCGAGGCCCTGCACGGCGCGGTCTCCGCGCTCGGGATCGGCGAGCCGTCCGACACCGACTTCGTGAAGCGGGTCGTGGGCGTCGGTGGCGACGACGTGGTGTGCTGCGACGCCGGGGGCCGGATCAAGGTCAACGGCGTTCCGTTGGCGGAACCGTACGTCCATCCCGGCGACACGCCTTCGAAGGTGCCGTTCCGGATCGTCGTGCCGCTTGGGACCCTGTGGGTCATGGGTGATCATCGTTCCCAGTCCCGGGACTCCCGGGACCATCTGGGGGAGCCGGGCGGGGGGATGGTGCCGGTGGAGAAGGTGATCGGGCGGGCCGACTGGATCGGCTGGCCGCCGTCGCGCTGGGGCGCGACGGGGTCGGTGGGTGCCGTGGGTGCCGTGGGTTCCGCGGATGTGGCGACCGGGTCGTCCGGGTCCTCCGGCGGCGGTCATGGGTAGCCGCGGGCGGTCGCGGGGCCGCCGGGCCCCCGAGCCGAAGCTCGAACCGCTCCCGCCGGTGACGGTGGTCGAGAGCAGTGGGGGCCGGGCCGAGCGGCGCCGGCTGGCCCGCCGGGTCCGGCGGCGCAGGCGTACCCGTCGGGTGGGCGAGGTGCCGGTGCTGATCGTCGTCGCGCTGTGCATAGCGCTCGTCCTCAAGACCTTCCTCGTCCAGGCCTTCTTCATCCCGTCCGGGTCGATGGAACAGACGATCCGCATCGGCGACCGGGTGCTGGTCGACAAGCTGACCCCCTGGTTCGGCTCCAAGATCGAGCGCGGCGACGTCGTCGTGTTCAAGGATCCCGGCGGTTGGCTCAAGGGCGAGGCCGCCCGCCCGGCCGCCGATCCGGTCGGCGTCAAGCAGATCAAGGAGGTGCTGACCTTCATCGGTCTGCTCCCCTCGGCCGACGAGCAGGACCTCATCAAGCGGGTCATCGGCATCGGCGGCGACACGGTCGTGTGCTGCGACGCTAAGGGGCGGGTCACCGTCAACGGCACGCCGCTCGACGAGCCATACGTGAACCCCGGCAACACCCCGTCCGACATCAGGTTCGAGGTACAGGTGCCTCCGGGGCGGCTCTTCGTCATGGGCGACCACCGGGCGAACTCCGCGGACTCCCGCTTCCACCTCGACGAGGCCTTCGACGGCACCATCGACGAGAAGGGCGTCGTCGGCCAGGCCGTGGTCATCGCGTGGCCGTTCGACCACTGGCGCAAACTCGAACAGCCCGCCACCTTCCGCACGGTGCCCGATCAGGCGCGGCGCGGGCGACGCGGACGCCGCGGGCGCGGTCGGGGCGCACCGTTCGCATAGTGTGTCTTCGGTCTCCCGAGCCCTAGGGAACTCCCGCTCGTTAAGGGAGGGGAGGGCCTGTGTCCGATCCGGCACGGGCGGCGATTGCGAGTGAGGAGTGGATGTGGGGGATGTGGCGGTAGGCGCGCGATCCGGACGCGATGAAGGCGAGGAGCGGCCGGACGATGCCGAGCGCGAGGCCGAGGAGGGCGACGAAGCGGCGCGCCCGCAGCGCTCGTTCTGGAAGGAGCTCCCGCTCCTCGTCGGCATTGCCCTGCTGCTCGCTCTGCTGATCAAGACCTTCCTGGTGCAGGCGTTCTCGATCCCGTCCGACTCGATGCAGAACACCCTGCAGCGCGGTGACCGGGTGCTCGTGGACAAGCTGACCCCGTGGTTCGGGTCGGAGCCCGAGCGCGGTGAGGTCGTGGTCTTCCACGACCCCGCGAGCTGGCTGGCCGGGGAGCCCACCCCGGATCCCAACTTCGCGCAGCAGATCCTCAGCAAGATCGGCCTGATGCCGTCGGCCGACGAGAAGGACCTGATCAAGCGGACCATTGCCATCGGCGGCGACACGGTCGAATGCAGGAAGGGGGGACCGGTCGTCGTCAACGGCAAGGCGTTGGACGAGCCGTACATCTTCCCGGGCAACACGCCGTGCGATGACGCTCCGTTCGGCCCGATCACCGTACCCACGGGCAAGATCTGGGTGATGGGCGACCACCGGCAGAACTCCCAGGACTCCCGCTACCACATGCAGGACTCCACCCAGGGCTTCGTGCCGGTCGACAAGGTCGTCGGGCGGGCCGTGGTGGTCGCGTGGCCGATCACCCGATGGGCGACCCTGCCGATCCCGGACACGTTCGACCAGCCGGGCATCGGGAATCAGACCAAGGCGACCGCGATGGGTCTCGGGGCCGCGGGGCTGGCTCCGGTCGGTCTCGGTCCGGCCGCGGTCGGCCTCGTCGGCGCGGTTCCGGTTGTCATGTGGCGCCGGCGGAAGCCGACCGCCGAGAGCACTTCCCGGCGGCCATAGCTGGGGAGACTACTGGCAGGTAGGGTGCCGCCCAGGTCGTCGATCCCGGAAGTGTGGGGCGCTGCAATGGGCGAAACACGGACATGCGGTACGCAAGTAATACGCGGTGGCAAGGACGGCCGCGGCGGTCTCGGCCACGTGCTGTCGGGAGTCGCCGTGGCCGTCGGCTTCCTGCTCTTCCTGGGCGGCTTCGCGTGGGGGGCGCTCGTCTACCAGCCGTACACGGTGCCGACCGACTCGATGGTGCCGACGGTGAAGCCCGGCGACCGGGTGCTCGCCCAGCGGATCGACGGCGGTGCGGTGCGGCGCGGCGACGTCGTCGTCTTCACCGATGCCCTGTGGAGCGACTCGCCCATGGTCAAGCGGGTCGTCGGTATCGGCGGCGACACCGTGAAGTGCTGTGGCGAGGGTGGCCGGCTCACCGTGAACGGCAAGGAGCTCGACGAGCCCTACATCGAGCACTCCAAGCCGGAAGCAGCGGCGGGCTCGGGCCCGGGCGCCGCCTCCGACACCCCGTTCGAGGTGACGGTGCCCGAGGGAAACCTCTTCCTGCTGGGCGACCGGCGGTCCGCCTCCCTGGACTCCCGCGCTCATCTCCAGGAAGCCGGTCAGGGGACCGTGGCCCGGTCGGCGGTCCACGCCCGGGTCGATGCCCTCGCCTGGCCCTCGATGACGATGCTGGAGCGACCCGCCACGTACGCCGCCCTGCCCGGCGGGACATCCCGGCCGGGGCCGCTGCGCCTCCAACTGGCCGCCGTGGTGGCGGGAGCCGCTCTGGTGGTGCTGGGCGCCGCGTACGGGCCCGTCGTACGGGTCCTGGGGCGCGGGCGGCGGCGGGAGCAGGCCGGTGGCCGCTGACCGCGGCGCCGCGGCCGGCGCCCGCAAGGTGTCACGGGTGATCCTGCTGGACCCCTCGGACCGGATCCTGCTGCTGCACGGCTTCGAACCGAACGACCCGGCGGACACCTGGTGGTTCACCCCGGGCGGCGGACTCGAGGACACCGAGACCCGGGAACAGGCCGCCCTGCGGGAGCTGGCCGAGGAGACGGGGATCACCGAGGTGGAGCTAGGGCCGGTGCTCTGGCACCGGTACTGCTCCTTCCCGTTCGACGGGAAGCGCTGGGAGCAGGACGAGTGGTACTACCTGGCACGGACGGACCGGACGCGGACCGAGCTGGGCGGGCTCACCGAGCTGGAGCGGCGCAGCGTCTCCGGGGCGAGGTGGTGGACTTCCGAGGAACTTCTCGCGGCCCATGAGACGGTGTACCCGACCAGACTCGCCGAGTTGCTCCGTACGCTGCTCGACGACGGTCCTCCGGGTGCACCGGTGGTCCTGGCCCCGGAAATCGTCTAGGGGCGCGGGGGCCTGGCGCACAATAGGGGGACGCACGGCTGAAGGGGAACATGCCATGAGCGCCGAGGACCTCGAGAAGTACGAGACCGAGATGGAGCTGAAGCTCTATCGCGAGTACCGCGACGTCGTCGGGCTGTTCAAGTACGTGATCGAGACCGAACGTCGGTTCTACCTCACGAACGACTACGAAATGCAGGTGCACTCGGTCCAGGGGGAGGTGTTCTTCGAGGTCACGATGGCCGACGCCTGGGTGTGGGACATGTACCGGCCGGCCCGCTTCGTGAAGCAGGTGCGGGTGCTGACCTTCAAGGACGTGAACATCGAGGAGCTCAACAAGAGCGATCTCGAACTGCCGGGCAGCTGATTCCCGCACTTCCTCGCCCGCGCTTCGCGGCTCGGGTCCCGCCTCGGGTTCCCCCTCAAGAGTGAGGGGGTTGTCCACAATGCCGTGACTGTCCACCAAGATCCACAAGGTGTGGGGGTTCGCGGGATCGTCGGTGCCGGAGGTGGTGCCCGATGAACGCGAAGGGCGTGGCACAGCAGGCATTGGGGCGGTACGGCGAGGAGCTCGCGGCACGGCGGCTGACTGAGGTCGGGATGACCGTGATCGCACGGAACTGGCGGTGCCGCAGCGGGGAGATCGACATCGTCGCGCGGGACGGGGACGCCCTCGTCGTGTGCGAGGTCAAGACGCGCCGGGCGGGTGCGTTCGAACACCCCATGGCCGCGGTCCGCCCCGGCAAGGCCGAGCGATTGCGCCGGCTCGCCGGGCGCTGGCTCGCCGACCACGGTGGGCCGCCTCCGGGCGGGGTGCGCATCGATCTGGTGGGAGTCCTGCTGCCGCGGCGCGGTGCGGCCCTGGTGGAACACGTCCGAGGGGTGGCGTGATGGGATTCGCACGGGCCTGCTCGGTCGCCCTGGTGGGCGTCGACGGCGTGGTGGTGGAGGTCCAGGCGGACCTGGAACCCGGGCTCGCCGCCTTCACCCTGGTGGGACTGCCCGACAAGACCCTGGTCGAGAGCCGGGACCGGGTGCGGGCCGCCGTCGTGAACTCGGGCGCGGCATGGCCGCAGAAGAAGCTCACGGTCGGGCTCAGCCCGGCCTCCGTTCCGAAATCGGGTGCCGGGTTCGACCTGGCCGTGGCGGCGGCCGTCCTGGGCGCAGCGGAGGTGCTCGACCCCGGCACGATCGCCGACCTGGTGCTCATCGGGGAGCTGGGCCTGGACGGCCGGGTACGGCCGGTGCGGGGCGTCCTGCCGGCCGTCCTCGCCGCGGCGGACGCCGGCTACCGCAGCGTCGTGGTCCCGCAGCAGTCCGCAGCCGAGGCCATGCTCGTCCCCGACGTCTCGGTCCTCGGCGTGCGCAGCCTGCGCCAGCTGATCGCGGTGCTGACCGGCGCGGAGGTCCCCGAGGAGGAGGCCCCGGAGCGGCAGGGGAGGCCGGACCCGATGCTGGCGGGGCTGGTCGTCCCGGGAGCGGGCCTCGGCACCGGGATCTCCCGGCCGCGGGCCGCCGAGGGCGGGCCCGCGGAGTTCCCCGACCTCTCCGACGTCGCAGGCCAGCACGGCGCCCGCAGGGCTCTGGAAGTGGCGGCCTCCGGGGGCCACCACCTGTTCCTCAGCGGGCCCCCGGGAGCCGGCAAGACGATGCTGGCCGAACGCATCCCCTGGATCCTGCCGCCACTCTCCCGGCAGGAGTCCCTGGAGGTCACGGCGGTGCACTCGGTCGCGGGAATCCTGCCGCCCGACGAACCCCTGGTCGCCAGGCCCCCGTACTGCGCGCCCCACCACTCCGCGACCATGCAGTCCCTGGTCGGTGGTGGGGCGGGGGTACCCCGGCCCGGCGCGGTCTCCCTGGCACACCGGGGCATTCTCTTCCTGGACGAGGCCGCCGAGTTCAGCACCAAGGCGCTGGACGCCCTGCGTCAGCCCCTCGAATCGGGGCACGTGGTCATTGCCCGCGCCGCCGGGGTGGTGCGGCTGCCGGCCGGGTTCCTGATGGTCCTCGCCGCGAACCCCTGCCCGTGCGGGCAGCACACCCTGCTCGCGGCCGGTTGCGAATGCCCCGCCTCCGTGATCCGGCGCTACCAGGCGAGGCTGTCCGGACCCCTGCTGGACCGGGTGGACCTGCGGGTGCAGGTCGAGCCCGTCACCCGCTCCGACCTGCTGGGGCGCGGCGGCCGGGGGGAGGCCACGGCGACCGTCGCCGACCGGGTGCGGGAGGCCAGGGACCGCGCAGCGGCCCGGCTGGCCGACACCCCCTGGCGGCTCAATGCCCAGGTGCCCGGACACGAGCTGCGCACCCGCTGGCAGGCCGCCCCCGGGGCGTTGGCGCAGGCGGAGCGGGACCTGGAGCGCGGGCTGCTCACCGCCCGCGGGCTCGATCGGGTGCTGCGGGTCGCCTGGACCGTGGCCGACCTCCGGGGCCGGGACCGTCCCGAGGCGCTGGACATGGCGGTCGCGCTGGAGCTGCGGACCGGGATCGCCCGCGGGGCGGCTCTCGCCATGGGGGCCGGATCATGAGCGCTGCCGACGGGCCCGTCCCGCCGGAGGCACCGCAGCAGGATGCGGAGAGCACTCCGGAGCTGCTGGCCCGGGCCGCGCTGAGCCGGGTCCTGGAACCCGGGGACGAGCACGGCGGACGATGGCTGCGCGAACACGGCGCCCTCGGGCTGATACGGCTGCTGACCGGACCGGAAGCCCAGGCTGCGGCACTGTCCGGGGTGGGGGCGCAGCGGCTCTCCGGATACCGCAGACGGGCGGCGCTCGCCGATCCGCGGAGAGACCTGGCGACCGCAGCCGAGGGGGGCTGTCGGTTCATCTGCCCCGGGTCGGCGCAGTGGCCGACCCAACTGGACGACCTCGGCGACGCCCGGCCCGTGGGGCTCTGGCTGCGGGGCCGGCCGGACCTGCGGACCTGGGCGCTGCGCTCGGTCGCCGTGGTCGGGGCCAGGGCCTGCACTCCGTACGGCGCGCACATGGCCCAGACGCTGGCCGCCGGGCTCGCCGAACGGGGCTGGGTGGTCGTCTCCGGGGCGGCGTACGGGGTCGACGCCGCAGCCCATCGCGGGGCGCTCGCCTCGGGCGGCGCCACGGCCGCGGTGCTCGCCTGCGGGGTGGACGTCGCCTACCCGCGCGGCCATGCGGGGCTGCTCGGTCGGATCGCCGGCCAGGGGCTGGTGCTGGGGGAGCTGCCGCCCGGCAGTCATCCGACCCCGAGCCGGTTCGTCCTGCGTAACCGGGTCATCGCCGCTTTGACCCGGGGCACCGTCGTGGTCGAGGCGGCCCACCGCAGCGGCTCCCTGGTCACGGCGCGCCGGGCCCAGCAGCTCGGGCGGTTCACGATGGGCGTGCCCGGACCCGCCACCAGCGGGCTCTCGGCCGGAGTGCACGAACTGCTGCGCGGCGAGGCGGTGCTCGTCACGGACGCCGCGGAAGTGGTTGAGCTGGTCGGCGGCATGGGCGAGCTGGCTCCCGAGCGCCGCGGACCCGTGCTTCCACGGGACCTGCTGGGCCGGGACACCGCCCGCGTGCTCGAAGCGCTCCCGGCCGGCCGTCCCGCGCACGCGGACGAGGTGGCGCTCGCCGCGGGCACCGGTACAGATGAAGTCATCGGCAGACTGTACGAACTTCACTCTCTGGGGTTCGTCGAACGGCAGGGCGAGGGCTGGCAGTTGACCACACAATCAGCTGAGGGAGGCACACAAACCGGTGGTGTCCGGCGAGGCGGTCGTTGACCTGGGGTGTTCCGGTGAAAGAGTGACGCCGATGAGAGATGCGGTCTTCCTGGTGGCAGCCGCCGGGACCGAGCGCCAGGCGCCGGTCCCGGGTTGCCCGCGCGAGTCACGGCGCCCCGCCGCCCACGCGCGATCCCGTACTCTTCGCGCACCGCGACACTTCCGTCACGCTACGCTCCCAAGGAATCCGGCTCCGGCAAAGGCGAAGCATGCCCCAGCACACCTCAGGGTCTGACCGCGCTGCGGTGCCCCCCGCTGCTCGTGGCAGCGTGCGGTCCACCGCACCCTCGTCCCTTGAGGCGCTGTGGCGCTCGTACAAGGAGAGCGGCGACGAGCGGCTGCGGGAGCAGCTGATCCTGCACTACTCACCCTTGGTGAAGTACGTGGCGGGCCGGGTCAGCGTGGGTCTGCCGCCCAATGTGGAACAGGCCGACTTCGTCTCCTCCGGGGTCTTCGGACTGATCGACGCCATCGAGAAGTTCGACATCGACCGGTCCATCAAGTTCGAGACGTACGCGATCACTCGGATCCGGGGCGCGATGATCGACGAGCTGCGGGCACTGGACTGGATCCCGCGGTCGGTCCGGCAGAAGGCGCGGGCCGTGGAGCGGGCCTACGCCACGCTCGAAGCCCAGCTGCGCCGCACCCCCACCGAGCACGAGGTCGCCGGCGAGATGGGCATCGCTGTGGAGGAACTCCACACCGTGTTCAGTCAGTTGTCGCTGGCGAACGTCGTCGCCCTGGAGGAGCTGCTGCACGTCGGCGGAGAAGGCGGCGACCGGCTCTCTTTGATGGACACCCTGGAGGACACCGCCGCCGACGATCCGGTCGAGGTGGCCGAGGACCGCGAGCTGCGCCGACTCCTCGCGCGCGCCATCAACACCCTCCCGGAGCGGGAGAAGACCGTGGTGACCCTGTACTACTACGAGGGCCTCACCCTGGCCGAGATCGGCAACGTGCTGGGCGTCACGGAGAGCCGCGTCAGTCAGATCCACACCAAGTCGGTGCTCCAACTGCGGGCCAAGCTCGCGGATGTGGGCCGCTGAGCGGGCGGCAGCTCCGTAGAGTGGAAGCGTGCCCAGGATTCGAGCGGCCTCCGTGGCCCAGCACCGGTCGATGCAGCGCGGCGCCCTGTTGGACGCGGCGCGCTCCCTGTTGTCCGAAGGCGGGACGGAAGCGCTGACCTTCCCCGCCCTGGCGGAGCGGACCGGCCTCGCCCGGTCCTCCGTGTATGAGTACTTCCGGTCCCGCGCGGCCGTGGTCGAAGAGCTGTGCGCGGTGGACTTCCCCGTCTGGGCCGCCGAGATCGAGGCGGCGATGGAGCAGGCGCAGTCCCCGGAGGCGAAGGTTGAGGCCTATGTGCGCAGCCAGCTGGGCCTGGTCGGGAACCGGCGGCACCGGGCGGTCGTGGCGATCTCGGCGAGCGAGCTGGACGCGGGCGCGCGGGAGAAGATCCGCGCCGCGCACGGAGGGCTCGCGGCGATGATCGTGGAAGCACTCGCGGCCCTCGGGCACGAGCAGCCCAGGCTGGCCGCGGTGCTGCTGCAAGGAACGGTCGACGCCGCGGTCCGGCGGATCGAGCTGGGCGCTGCGGAGGATGCTGGCACGGTGGCGGAAGTGGCCGTCGCCTTGGCCCTGCGGGGCGTGCAGGGCTGAGACCGGGTCCGGGACGCCGCGCCCCCGCCCCCTCGGATCCCGCGCCTCATCCGCCGGCGCCTTCGGCGGCTCCGGCCGCGGCCCCGTCGAGCGGCAGGAGCCGCGGCGTGGGGCGGGGCAGGAGGGTCAGCGGGTTCAGGTAGGTGTCTCCTGACAGCAGGCCCCAGTGGAGGCACGGCCGGCTGCAGTGCGGGCCCTCCGCCAGCGTCGCGACCACCTGCCCCGCCACGACCTCCTCACCCTCCGTGACCAGTGGGCGCACCGGCTCGTACGTGGTGCGCAGACCGCCGGGGAGGGTGAGGGAGAGGACCCCGCGGCCGGCCACCGGGCCCGCGTGGTGGACCCGGCCCGGGCCGACCGTGCGGATGTCCGCGCCCACCGGGGCAGCCAGGTCCACCCCGCGGTGGCCCGCCGCGTACGGGGTCGGCGGCGGGTCCCACCAGCGGGTCACCACCAGGGGCGGCGGGAGCGGGCGGGTCCCCGGTGCGACAGCCTGGGCCAAGGTCAGGAGCAGGGTGAGCAGCAGTGTCGTCATGCCGTCCAGGTTGCCGTGGCGTCGCGCAGCGTGAGCGCCCCTGTGGACGAGCGGCCCGGTGTGGACAACGGCGTCACCTGGCATACCGCCCGGTCCCGTACACTTCTTACGGCGATCCGGGTCACCGGGTCGACTTCGCACGCCCCAACATCAAGCCGGTCAGGCCAGGTGGCAGCGTCTCTCGGTCCCCTCTTCGGGGGCAGGGCGCGGTGGGGCGTCAGGAATCAAACCGAGAAAACCAAGGAGATGGCCATGGCCGTCGTAACGATGCGGGAGCTGCTGGAAAGCGGCGTCCACTTCGGTCACCAGACCCGTCGCTGGAACCCGAAGATGAAGCGCTTCATCTTCACCGAGCGCAACGGCATCTACATCATCGACCTGCTCCAGTCGCTGTCGTACATCGACCGCGCCTACGAGTTCGTCAAGGAGACCGTTGCCCACGGCGGCTCCATCATGTTCGTCGGTACCAAGAAGCAGGCCCAGGAGGCCATCGCCGAGCAGGCGACGCGCGTTGGTATGCCGTACGTCAACCAGCGCTGGCTGGGTGGCATGCTCACCAACTTCTCCACCGTCTACAAGCGCCTCCAGCGTCTGAAGGAGCTTGAGGCGATCGACTTCGAGGACGTCGCCGCCTCGGGTCTCACCAAGAAGGAGCTCCTGGTCCTCTCCCGCGAGAAGACCAAGCTGGAGAAGACCCTCGGTGGTATCCGCGAGATGTCGAAGGTCCCCAGCGCCGTCTGGATCGTCGACACCAAGAAGGAGCACATCGCCGTCGGTGAGGCGCGCAAGCTCCACATCCCGGTCGTCGCGATCCTCGACACCAACTGCGACCCCGACGAGGTCGACTACAAGATCCCGGGCAACGACGACGCGATCCGTTCCGTCACCCTGCTCACCCGCGTGATCGCCGACGCCGTCGCCGAGGGCCTCATCGCCCGCTCCGGCGCTGCGACCGGTGACTCGAAGCCGGGCGAGAAGGCCGCCGCCGAGCCGCTCGCCGAGTGGGAGCGCGACCTGCTCGAGGGCGAGAAGAAGGCCGACGACGCCGAGGCCGCTCCGGCCGAGGCCGCTGTCGAGGCCCCCGCTGCTGAGGCCCCCGCCGCCGAGGCGCCGGCCGCCGACGCCGAGCAGGCCTGACCCACTGAGAGCGCCCGGCGTTCACGCGCCGGGCACTCACAGCACGGACGATGACGGCGGGGGAGCCGCGCCACGAGCGCGCCTCCTCCGCCGTTCACCCGTAGATCTACGACTTCGAGAGAGAATCACAGACTCATGGCGAACTACACCGCCGCTGACGTCAAGAAGCTCCGCGAGCTCACCGGCGCCGGCATGCTGGACTGCAAGAACGCGCTGGTCGACTCCGACGGCGACGTCGACAAGGCCATGGAAGCCCTCCGTATCAAGGGTCAGAAGGGCGTCGCCAAGCGCGAGGGCCGTTCTGCCGAGAACGGTGCCGTCGTCTCCCTCATCGCCGACGACAACACCTCCGGTGTCATCGTCGAGCTGAAGTGCGAGACGGACTTCGTCGCCAAGGGCGAGAAGTTCCTGGCCGTCGCCAACCAGCTGGCCGCGCACGTCGCTGCCACCTCCCCGGCCGACCTCGAGGCGCTGCTGGCCTCCGAGATCGAGCCCGGCAAGACCGTCACGGCCTTCGTGGACGAGGCGAACGCCAACCTCGGCGAGAAGATCGTCCTGGACCGCTTCGCGCAGTTCGCCGACGGCTACGTCACGGCGTACATGCACCGCACCATGCCCGACCTGCCGTTCCAGATCGGCGTCCTGGTCGAGCTCGACAAGGAGAACGCCGAGGTCGCCCGCGGCGTCGCACAGCACATCGCCGCGTTCGCCCCGCAGTGGCTCTCCGCCGAGGACGTCCCGGCCGAGAAGGTCGAGTCCGAGCGTCGCATCGCCGAAGAGGTCACCCGCGCGGAGGGCAAGCCCGAGGCTGCCATCGCGAAGATCGTCGAGGGTCGCGTCAACGGCTTCTTCAAGGAGGCCACCCTCCTCGGCCAGCCGTACGCGCTGGACAACAAGAAGTCCGTCCAGAAGGTCCTGGACGAGGCCGGTGTCACCCTGAAGCGCTTCTCGCGCATCAAGGTCGGCATCTGAGTCCGTCCGTACACGACGGACACCGGACCCCGGTAGGGTCTGAAGCAGTCGTCCGCGTGCGCGCGGAACGACCGCAGATCTGACGAGGAGGCCATTGCCGTAGAGGGAACCGCGAGGACCCACCGGCAATGGCCTTCTTCGTATGTGCACGAGGAGATCTCCATGAATCAGGGCGTGGACACCCACACCGCTTCCGACCACAAGAGCGACCACGACAAGAAGGGCCGCCGCTTCATGCTGAAGCTGTCGGGCGAGGCCTTCTCCGGCGGCGGAGGACTGGGCGTCGACCCCGACGTCGTCCATGCCATCGCGCGGGAAATCGCCGCGGTGGTCCGCGACGGCGCGGAGATCGCCGTCGTGATCGGCGGCGGCAACTTCTTCCGTGGCGCCGAGCTGCAGCAGCGCGGCATGGACCGCGCGCGGTCCGACTACATGGGCATGCTCGGCACCGTCATGAACTGCCTCGCCCTCCAGGATTTCCTGGAGAAGGAGGGCATCGACTCCCGTGTGCAGACGGCCATCACCATGGGCCAGGTCGCGGAGCCGTACATCCCGCTGCGCGCCGTACGGCACCTGGAGAAGGGCCGCGTCGTCATCTTCGGCGCCGGCATGGGCATGCCGTACTTCTCCACCGACACCACGGCCGCCCAGCGCGCCCTGGAGATCGACGCCGAAGCCCTGCTCATGGGCAAGAACGGTGTCGACGGGGTCTACGACTCCGACCCGAAGAAGAACCCCGAAGCGGTGAAGTTCGACGCGCTGGAGTACAGCGAGGTGCTGTCCCGCGACCTCAAGGTCGCCGACGCCACCGCGATCACGCTGTGCCGCGACAACAAGCTGCCGATCCTGGTCTTCGAGCTGCTCGCCGAGGGCAATATCGCCCGCGCCGTCAAGGGTGAGAAGATCGGCACGCTCGTGAGCGACCAGGGCACCCGGGCCTGAGCGTTCCGACGCCGGGCCCGGCCTCGCAGGGCCGAGCCGCCCCGCCCGCCTGAACCATCCATATCTGACATGCAGGAGCACGTGGTGATCGAAGAAATCCTCCTCGAGGCCGAGGAGAAGATGGAGAAGGCCGTCGTCGTCGCCAAGGAAGACTTTGCCGCGATCCGCACCGGTCGTGCGCACCCGGCGATGTTCAACAAGATCGTGGCGGACTACTACGGCGCCATCACCCCCATCAACCAGCTCGCGTCGTTCTCCGTGCCCGAGCCGCGCATGGCGATCGTGACCCCGTTCGACAAGAGCGCCCTGCGCAACATCGAGCAGGCCATCCGCGACTCCGACCTGGGCGTCAACCCCAGCAACGACGGCAATATCATCCGGGTGACCTTCCCCGAGCTGACGCAGGACCGCCGCAAGGAGTACATCAAGGTCGCGCGCACCAAGGCCGAGGACTCCAAGGTCTCGATCCGCTCGATCCGCCGCAAGGCGAAGGACGCCCTCGACAAGCTCGTCAAGGACAAGGAGTCCGGCGAGGACGAGGTGCGCCGCGCGGAGAAGGAGCTCGACGACACCACCGCGAAGTACGTCGCGCAGGTGGACGAGCTGCTCAAGCACAAGGAAGCCGAGCTCCTCGAGGTCTGATGAACGACTCTCCCTGGGCCACGGAGCCGGTTCCGGCGGGTCCCGCATACGATGCGCTGGTGGGCCCGCACACTCGGCCCATGCCCATCGTGCCCGATGCCGCCGGCCGTGACTTCGACGACCGGGAAGCACGCGATCGGGGGGCCGCCGCCGACGGCGGCCCCCCGATCCGCGCCGAGACGCCGCCGCAGGAGCCCATGCCCAGCCCACCGCCTCCGCCCTCGCAGGCACCGCAGGACGCCTCACCCCCGCCGCAGAAGAAGCGGGCGGGGCGCGACCTGCGTGCCGCCATAGGGGTCGGTGTCGGCCTCGGTGCGGTGATCTTCGCTTCGTTGTTCATCGTGAAGGCGGTCTTCGTCGGCGTCATCGTCGTCGCGGTCGTCGTGGGCCTGTGGGAGCTCACCTCCCGGCTCCAGGAGAAGAAGGACATCAAGGCGCCGCTCGTCCCGCTCGCGGTCGGCGGCGCCGCCATGGTCATCGCCGGATACATCCGGGGGGCCGAGGGCGCCTGGGTAGCCATGGCCCTGACCGCGCTGGCGGTCCTGGTCTGGCGGATGACCGAACCGCCCGAGGACTACCTCAAGGACGTCACGGCCGGCGTCTTCGCGGCCTTCTACGTGCCGTTCCTCGCCACGTTCGTGGCGATGCTGCTCACTGCCGACGACGGCCCGCAACGGGTGGTCACCTTCCTGGTCCTGACCGTGGTCAGCGACACCGGTGCCTACGCGGTGGGCTGGCGCTTCGGCAAGACCAAGCTCGCGCCCCGCATCAGCCCCGGCAAGACCCGCGAGGGCCTGCTCGGCGCGGTGGCCTTCGCGATGGCGGCCGGCGCGCTGTGCATGGAGTTCCTGATCGACGGGGGCATCTGGTGGCAGGGGCTGCTGCTCGGTCTCGCCGTCGCGGTCAGCGCCACGCTGGGCGACCTCGGCGAGTCGATGATCAAGCGGGACCTGGGCATCAAGGACATGGGCACCCTGCTGCCGGGCCACGGCGGCATCATGGACCGGCTCGACTCCCTGCTGCCCACCGCCCCGGTGGTGTGGCTGCTGCTGGCGGCGTTCGTCGGCACGGGCTGACCCCGGTGGTCACCGACCCGTCCTGACCGGTCCCGGCCTCCCCGGCTTCCGCCGGCGGGCGGTTCATCGGGGGACCGCGGCGGGCGGGGGCGACGTACGTCCGAAGGCTTCGGGTGGGTCCGGCCGGTTACCCTTGAAAGGCGCGCTGCTTCTGCGGCGCGCCTTTCGTCTTACGAGGAGTACCTGCCATGGCCCGCCCCGTCCCGGGAGAGCTCACCTTCGTCGCCCCTCGCGGAGCCAAGAAGCCGCCCCGGCATCTCGCCGACCTCACGCCCGAGGAGCGGCGCGAGGCGGTCGCCGCGATCGGTGAGAAGCCGTTCCGGGCCAAGCAGCTCTCGCAGCACTACTTCGCCCGCTACGCGCACGACCCGGCGCAGTGGACGGACATTCCCGCGGGTTCCCGCGAGAAGCTCCAGCAGGAGCTGCTGCCCGAGCTGATGAACGTCGTCCGGCACATCTCCTGCGACGACGACACCACCCGCAAGACCCTGTGGAAGCTGCACGACGGCACGCTCGTCGAGTCCGTGCTGATGCGCTACCCCGACCGGGTCACCATGTGCATCTCCTCGCAGGCCGGCTGCGGTATGAACTGCCCGTTCTGCGCCACCGGCCAGGCCGGTCTGGACCGCAACCTGTCCACCGCCGAGATCGTCCACCAGATCGTCGACGGCATGCGTGCACTGCGCGACGGCGAGGTCCCGGGCGGCCCGGCCCGGCTGTCCAACATCGTCTTCATGGGCATGGGCGAGCCGCTCGCCAACTACAAGCGGGTCGTCGGTGCCATCCGTCGCCTCACCGACCCCGAGCCCGACGGCCTGGGCCTGTCGCAGCGTGGCATCACCGTGTCCACCGTCGGCCTGGTGCCGGCGATGCTGCGGTTCGCCGACGAGGGCTTCAAGTGTCGCCTCGCGGTCTCGCTGCACGCCCCGGACGACGAGCTGCGCGACACCCTCGTCCCGGTGAACACCCGCTGGAAGGTCCGCGAGGTCCTCGACGCGGCCTGGGAGTACGCCGAGAAGTCCGGTCGTCGCATCTCGATCGAGTACGCCCTGATCCGCGACATCAACGACCAGGCCTGGCGGGGCGACCTCCTCGGTCGGCTGCTGAAGGGCAAGCGCGTCCACGTCAACCTGATCCCGCTGAACCCGACGCCGGGCTCGAAGTGGACCGCCTCGCGTCCGGAGGACGAGCGGGCCTTCGTGGAAGCCATCGCCCGCCACGGCGTGCCGGTGACCGTACGTGACACCCGCGGTCAGGAGATCGACGGCGCGTGCGGCCAGCTGGCCGCTTCGGAGCGCTAGCTTCCGCTGTTCTCCGCCTCCGTTCGGCCACGGGGTACCCTGTGGCCGAACCAATTGCATATTCCGACAGGGGAGCGCCACAGCGCTGAGAGTGCGGCAACCGTAGCTGCAGACCCTCTGAACCTCGCCCCGGTCATTCGGGGTAGGAAGTTCGGTCACCACTCAAGCTGTTGCGCCCTGCCCGGCGACCGCTCGCACTGAGCGCCGGGCAGGGCCGCGTCTTCTCCTGGTCATCCCAGGAGGAATTCACCAGTGAGCACCA
This sequence comes from Streptomyces sp. NPDC006430, assembly GCF_040612395.1. Classification (NCBI taxonomy): domain Bacteria; kingdom Bacillati; phylum Actinomycetota; class Actinomycetes; order Kitasatosporales; family Streptomycetaceae; genus Streptomyces; species Streptomyces sp. NPDC006430. The sequence continues at coordinate 24,830 of NZ_JBEXQA010000037.1, read as the reverse complement.
CCAGGAAGTTCGCGGGCGCAGCGCTCGCGGCCGCGCTCGGCGTCACCACGCTCAGCGCCTGCGGCGGCGGGAGCCCGGACAAGTCCGCCGACGCCGAGAGCGGAGGGCCGAAGCCCAAGACGGTCACGCTCGTCTCCCACGACTCCTTCAACGTGACCGACACGGTCCTCAAGGAGTTCGAGCAGCAGAGCGGCTACACCGTCAAGGTCCTCAAGTCCGGGGACGCGGGCGCCGCCCTCAACCAGGAAATCCTCACCAAGGGCTCCCCGCGCGGCGACGTCTTCTTCGGTGTGGACAACACGCTGCTCTCGCGCGCCCTCGACAACGGCATCTTCACCCCGTACGAGGCCAAGGGCCTGGCCGAGGTGAAGCCCGAGTACGTGCTCGACAAGGAGCATCGGGTCACCCCGATCGACTCCGGCGACATCTGCGTGAACTACGACAAGGCGTACTTCGCCGAAAAGAAGCTGGCCCCGCCGCAGACGCTGGATGACCTGATCAAGCCGGAGTACAAGAACCTGCTGGTCACCGAGAACGCGGCGACCTCCTCGCCCGGACTCGGATTCCTGCTCGCCTCCGTCGGCAAGTACGGCGAGGAGGGTTGGAAGGACTACTGGAGCAAGCTCAAGGCCAACGGCGTGGAGGTCGTGGACGGCTGGGAGCAGGCCTACAACGAGCGCTTCTCCGGTTCCGCGGGCGGCAAGAAGGCCAAGGGCGACCGTCCGCTGGTCGTCTCCTACGCCTCCAGCCCGCCGGTCGAGGTCCTGTACGGCGAGCCGCAGCCGGCCGAGGCCCCCACGGGCGTCTCCACCGGTACCTGCTTCCGCCAGGTCGAGTTCGCGGGCCTGCTCAAGGGAGCGAAGAACGAGGAGGGCGGCAAGGCGCTCCTCGACTTCCTGGTGAGCAAGAAGTTCCAGGAGGACATGCCGCTCCAGATGTTCGTGAACCCGGTGGTCAAGGACGCGAAGCTGCCGGAGCTGTTCACGAAGCACGGCGTGGTCATCGAGAAGCCCGAGGACGTGGCTCCGCAGACCATCGCCAAGAACCGTGAGCAGTGGGTCAAGACGTGGTCCTCGCTGGTCGTGAAGTAGGACGCGAGAGCACTCCCGCGAAGGAGGGCGTGCGCGCCGCGGCCGTCAGGCTCGCTCTGATGGCCGTGCCGCTCGCCTTCTTCGGGCTGTTCTTCGCCTACCCCGTCGTCGCGATCGTCGGCCGCGGGATCAAGACCGACGAGGGTTGGCAGGTCGGGCGGATCGGCGAGGTGCTGGCCCGGCCCGACATCGCCGAGGTGCTCTGGTTCACCACCTGGCAGGCCTGTGCGTCCACGGCGCTCACGCTGCTGATCGCGCTCCCCGGCGCGTACGTCTTCGCACGCTTCGAGTTCCCCGGCAAACAGGTGCTGCGGGCGATGGTCACGGTCCCGTTCGTGCTGCCGACGGTGGTCGTCGGCACCGCCTTCCTCGCGCTGGTCGGGCGCGGCGGGCTGCTGGACGAGTGGTGGGGCGTCCGGCTGGACACCACCGTGTGGGCGATCCTGCTCGCGCACGTCTTCTTCAACTACGCGGTCGTCGTACGGACGGTCGGTGGCCTCTGGGCGCAGCTGGACCCGCGCCAGGAGGAAGCCGCTCGGGTGCTGGGCGCCGGGCGGTTCACGGCCTGGCGACAGGTGACCCTGCCGGCGTTGGCACCGGCGGTGGGCGCCGCCTCGCTGATGGTGTTCCTGTTCACCTTCACCTCCTTCGGCGTCGTACAGATCCTGGGTGGACCCTCGTACGCCACGCTGGAGGTGGAGGTCTACCGGCAGACCGCCCAGCTACTGGACCTGCCGACGGCCGCCGCCCTGACGATGGTGCAGTTCGTCGCGGTCGCTCTGATCCTCGCCGTCCACGCCCGGACCGTCCGCAGGAGGGAGACCGCCCTGCGGATGGTGGACCCGGGGCGGACCGGACACCGGCCGACCGGTCTCGGGCAGCGCGCCCTGCTGGGCGCGGTCCTGTTGACGGTGGCCCTGCTGATCGTGGCGCCGCTGGGCGTGCTGGTGGAACGGTCCTTCGACGCCCCCGGCGGGTACGGGTTCGGCTTCTATCGGGCACTGCAGGACGCGGGCGCCGGTGGAGGAACGTTCCTGGTGCCCCCGCTGGAGGCGATCTGGAACTCCCTGCAGTACGCGCTCGCGGCCACCGCCATCGCCCTGCTGATCGGGGGGCTCGCAGCCGCGGCGCTGACCCGGCGCGCGGGTCGGTTCGTGCGCGGGTTCGATGCCCTGCTGATGCTCCCGCTCGGGGTGTCGGCGGTGACGGTCGGCTTCGGGTTCCTGATCACCCTGGACGAGCCACCGCTGGACCTGCGGACCTCCTGGATCCTGGTGCCGCTGGCCCAGGCACTGGTCGGCGTGCCCTTCGTCGTACGGACCATGCTGCCGGTGCTGCGCGCCGTCGACGCGCGGTTGCGTGAGGCCGCCGCCGTGCTCGGGGCGTCCCCGCTGCGGGCCTGGCGGGAGGTGGACCTGCCGTTGGTGCGCCGGGCGCTGCTGATCGCAGCCGGATTCGCCTTCGCGGTCTCGCTGGGGGAGTTCGGCGCGACCGTGTTCATCGCACGGCCCGACCGCCCGACGTTGCCGGTGGCCGTGGCACGGCTGCTGGGTCGGGCCGGTGAACTGAACTACGGGCAGGCGATGGCCCTGAGCACGATTTTGATGCTGGTGTGCGCGGCGGCCCTGCTGGTGCTGGAGCGGCTGCGCCCCGACAAGACCTCGGGAGAGTTCTGATGACGTTGCTCTCACTGGCCGGGGTGTCGGTCCGCTTCGGCGAGCGTGCGGTCGTCGATGCGGTGGACCTGGAGGTCGCCGAGCACGAGATCGTCTGCGTGCTGGGGCCGAGCGGGAGCGGCAAGTCCACGCTGCTGCGGGTCGTCGCCGGGCTCCAGCCCGTCTCCGCCGGGCAGGTCCTGCTGGGCGGGGCGGACCAGGCGCGGGTACCCGTGCACCGGCGCGGGGTCGGCCTGATGTTCCAGGACCACCAGCTGTTCCCGCACCGGGACGTCGGCGGCAACGTCGCTTTCGGGTTGCGCATGCGGGGTGCCGGGCGGTCGTCGAGCGGCTCGTACGAGGCCCGGGTCGCGGAACTGCTGGAGCTGGTCGGGCTTCCCGGGGCCCAGGGCCGGTCGGTGTCCTCCCTTTCGGGCGGTGAGCAGCAGCGGGTCGCCCTGGCCCGGGCACTCGCCCCGTCGCCGAGGCTGCTGATGCTGGACGAACCGCTGGGCCAGCTGGACCGGGGGCTGCGCGAGCGGCTGGTGGTGGAGCTGCGGGAGCTGTTCTCCCGGCTCGGGACCACGGTGCTGGCCGTCACCCATGACCAGGGCGAGGCGTTCGCCCTGGCCGACCGGGTGGTGGTGATGCAGGAGGGGCGGATCGCGCAGGCGGGGACCCCGCTGGAGGTTTGGCAGCGACCTGCCTCGGAGTTCGTCGCCCGCTTCCTCGGGTTCGAGAACGTGATCCCGGCGACGGTGGCGGGCGGGGCCGCCGCGACCGCGTGGGGGAAGGTCGTGGTGCCCGCCGGGTCGCCGGAGGGGGAGCGGCGGATCCTGGTCCGGCCCTCGGGCGTGGTGCTGGCTGCCGCCGGCCTGCGGTGCGAGGTGCTCGCCCGCACGTTCCGGGGCACGCACGTGGCGTTGCGGCTGCGCCCGGAGGCAGGACCTGTGCTGGAGGCGGCATGCGGACTGGCCGGTGCCCCCGAGGTGGGCGATCGGGTCGCGGTCTCCTTCACCCCGAGCGAGGTGGTTGTCCTCCCGGCGGCCTGACCGGCGCTCGGGTACTGCGCCGGGGGCGGCGCAGCGCCCCGAGGTACACCCCGGCGAGGATCAGCGGGGTTCCCAGCAGCAGCGTGATGGTGAGCGGTTCGTCGTCGAGCCAGGCCGACGCGGTGATCGCGAACACGGGGACCACGACGAAGGCGTACGCGGCGCGGGAGGCGCCCCAGTGCTGGATCACCAGCAGATAGCAGACGAAGGTGAGCACGGAACCCGCCACGACCAGATAGGCGAGCGCCCACCAGGTGGTGGCGCGTTCGGGGAGCACCCAGCGGTCCCCCGCGAGGAGGGAGCCGGCGAACAGGGCCACGGCGCCCGCCACCATCCCCACCGCGTTCATGGTCACGGGATGCACCTTCGGTAGCCGTTCCACCAGCACGGCCGACTGGGCGAAGCAGAGCACGCTGCCCAGCAGTGCCAGAAGGGACAGCAACGGTACCGACCCCTGCAGGGGCGCCCGGGAGATCACGGCCACCCCGGCGGCGGCGCACAGGGTGCCGCCGAGGGCGGTGGGCCGCAGTCGCTCCTGTCCCTGCAGCACCGAGAGCAGCAGCGTGACCAGGGGCACCAGCGCGAGCGTCGTCTGCCCGATCCCCGCGTGGATGTCCACGAGCGCGTAGTACGTCAGGGCGAAGGTGACCCCGAAGTTCAGCAGCCCGAACAGAGCGGCGCCGACGAGCGCATTCCCGCGCGGCCACGGCAGTCGGAGCGCGACCACGACGAGGGCGAGCAGCAGCGCCGCGGCGCCGAACCGCAGGGCGGCGCTCCACAACGGGTCGAGCTCGCGGACGCAGAGCCTGATCCCCACGGCGTTGCCCCCGGCGAACAGCGCGCCGGCCACGAAACAGGCCGGCGCCACCCGGTCGCCACGGTGGTCCATCTCCTCACCGTAGGGCGCCCCCGAGGAACTCGCCGGGCCTGCGTCAGGGGACGGGAACGGGCTGCTGCTCCTGCGCGGGGGTATCTGCTCCGTCGTGGTTGCCGTACCAGGCCACGGCGACGGCGCCGGTCACCGCGAGGACGAAGCCCAGTACGGCCAGCCACGCCAGGCCCGGCCGGGACGCGTCGCCCAGCCACAGCACGCCGATCGCACCCGGAAGGACGGTCTCGCCGACCACGAGCGCCGCGGTCGCGCCGTTCACCGAGCCGATCTGGAGGGCGACCGTATGCAGGTACATGCCGCCGACGCCCGCCAGCAGAATGGCGTACAGGGCCGGGTCGGCGAGCAGGGTGCCCAGCTCGAACGGCTCGACCCCGTCGAGGATCCGGACGCCGACGCCCAGTGCGCCGAAGGCCAGGCCGGACAGGAGGCCCGCCAGGATCGCCGCCCGGGCGCCCAGGAAGCGTACGGCCACCGTGCCGCCCGCGATGATCAGCAGGGTCACGGCGAACAGCCACCAGTGCGTGGACATCGGTGCGTGGTGTCCGCCCTCGTGGCCCGCCGCCGTCGCCAGCAGCACCAGCGCCGCGCAGACGACCCCGATCGAGGTCCATTCCTTCCGGGTCAGCCGGATGCCCAGCATCTTCACGCTCAGCACGGCCGTGATCACCAGGTTGGCGCTGATGACCGTCTGGGAGAGGAAGAGGGGCAGCAGCCGGGCGGCCAACGCGCCCAGGCCGAAGCCCACGAAGTCCAGGACGGTGCCGACGATGAACTCCCACGTCATCGCGGCCTTCGCGGTGGACGAAAGGTTCGGACCGCCGTGCGCGGTCACGCCGGCGGCAGCCGGAGACGTCCGGGCCGCCCGCCGCGACCCCACGGCTTGCAGGACGGATCCAGTTCCGTAGCAGATGGACGCCGCGATCGCGGTCAGCAGGCCTATGAGCACCGAGGGCTCCGTTCACGTCTGGCAGGTTTTTGCGGTGTGTTTACCTAAGGCAGACGTGCGATCGGGCCGGGAAGTTGCCTCGCACCATCCCTCAGTTCATCGAGGCGAGCACGGTGGGGACCTCCTCCACCGAGTCGACCAGCGCGATCCGGGACTGCATCGCCCGGCCGCGCGCCAGCGCCTGGAGCAGCGGCCACGCCGGCAGGTGCTCGGTCCAGTGCGCGCGCCCGACCAGCACCATCGGGGTCGGCTCACCGTGTGACTCGTAGTAGTTCGGCGTGACGTTGTCGAAGACTTCCTGAACCGTGCCCGCCGCGCCCGGCAGGAAGACCACGCCCGCGTTGCACCGGGCGAGCAGCCCGTCCTCCCGGGTGGCGTTGGCGAAGTACTTGGCGATGTGGCTCGCGAACGCGTTCGGCGGCTCGTGCCCGTAGAACCAGGTCGGGACGCCCACCGAGGTGCCGCCGGCGGGCCAACGCTCCCGCACGGCGAACGCCGTCCGGGCCCAGTCGGACACCGAGGGTGCGAAGGACGGCGCCTTGGCCAAGATCTCCAGCGCCTCCGGAAGGGCTTCGTCCGCAGCCGGAGCCAGGTAGGCGCCGAGGTTGGCCGCTTCCATCGCGCCGGGACCGCCACCGGTGGCCACCGTCAGCCCGGACCGGGCCAGCGACCGTCCCAGTTCCGCCGCGCCCAGGTAGTGCAGGCTGCCGCGGGTCATCGCGTGGCCGCCCATCACACCCACCACCCGGGCACCGGCGAGGTGCTCGTCGAGGGCGTCGGAGACGGCGTCGTCGTGGACGGACCGCAGCATGGAGGAGAAGACGTCGCCGTCCGAGGAGGTCTCCTGGAACCAGGCGTAGGTCTCGGCGTCCGAGGTGGCCTCATAGCCGGCGGACAGCCCCGCGAAGAGCTCGTCGGCCGTGTACAGCAGGCTCCGGTACGGGTTGAAGGGCAGGTCCGGCACGGGCTGGAAGACCAGTGCGCCGTCCGCGCGTACCTTCGCCGAGGCGTCGGGCTCCATCGCGCAGCCCAGGAAGACCGCCGCGGAGGTGTCGGCGGACAGCAGAGCGAACGTGCGCTCCAGCAGGTTGACCGACTGGATCCGGTAACCGCTGAGCGAGCCGCGGGCCACGACCTGGTCGAATGCGGCGAGCGTATCGATCTCGATGTCTGCGTTGACCATTCGGCCCACCCTAAGGGCTGTCCGCGTCAGCGGGTCAACGCCAGCGACGTCAGCTGTGCCACACCCCAGCTGAGGGGTACGCACACGGCCACCAGCACGGCGGCCCGCAGGGTCGCGGCCGTACGCAGGACCGCGCCCGGGGTGCCCAGGTCGCGCAGGGTCGCGCGGGCGGCGGAGCGGGCCTGACGGGCCTCCACCACGGCTGTGACCAATGTCGCGGCGGCGCACAGCACGACCAGGGCGGCGGCCGGCACGGCCATCGGGCCCAGCGGGACGGGAACCCCTCCCCGGTCACGCAGCGCCGCGGTGGTGAGCAGGCCCGCACCGATCGCGCACAGCACGCCGAGGGGGCCGCCCAGCCTGGGGGCCTCCTCCTGCAGGATCCGCCCGGCCAGCAGCCGCCCGGCGCCCGGGCGGACCGCCTGGATGAGGGACCCGCAGCCATGGGCCAGGCCGGGGCCGGCGAAGGAGAGCCCGACGGCGGTCAGCGCCCAGCCGGCCGGCATCCAGGCGCTGCCGAGGCCCGCGTACGCCTCGACCGCCAGTCCGCAGGCGGTGAGCGCGATGCCCCAGGGCAGTGCGGTCTGCGGGGCCGGCGCGGGGCGCGGGCGCAGGGCGAGGGCCGTGGCGGCGGAGGCAGTCAGCGGGACGAGCGCCAGCAGGGTGAGGGCGGCTGCCACGGGCAGTGGTCGGTCGGCGTGCAGCAGTGCGGATCCCGCTCCGTCGAAGGGCAGACCGGCGAGCTCACCCCGCAGGTGCAGGAAGGCGGCCAGGGCCAGGGCGCTGCCCAGGGTGCATGAGACGGCGGTGGAGATCGCCGCGACCAGGGTGAGCCGCAGGGGGCCCAGTCCGACGGCGTCCAGCCCCTCCCGGGGGCGGGTCGCGGGGTCGGTCCGGGCGACGGCGACCGCGAGCTGCACGGTGACGGCGAGCGGGATCAGGGCCCACAGCAGACGCGGGAACGATCCGGCAGGCTGGGCCACGGCCGCGGCGAGCACGTACAGCAGGAGGAATCCGGTGCCCGCGCAGGCGGCGGCGACCAGCAGCCGGCGCAGCTGGACGAGCGGGCGGGAGCCGCGGGCTAGGCGGAGAGCGAGCACGCGGACTGGCCCTCCGGGGTCTCGTCGGACGGGCCGTCTACGTTGACCTCGATGGCGGCCGCGGTCCCGGCGGGGCGGCCGTCGAGGAGGGCCACCCGGCGGTCGGCTGAGGCGGCGATCTCCTCGTCGTGGGTGGCCAGCAGCACGGTGATGCCGTGCGAGCGGGCCGCGGTGGTGAGCGTACGGAGCAGCAGGGCGCGCTCGGCGCGGTGCAGCGGGGCGGTGGGTTCGTCGGCGAACACCACCGCGGGCTCGTTGACCAGCGCCCGGGCCAGGGCGACCCGCTGGGACTCGGCACGGGTCAAGGCGCCGGGGCGCTTGCGGGCCAAGCCGCTGATGTCGAGGCGGTCGAGCCATGCGCAGGCGCCGCGCTTGGCGGTGCGGTGGGAGGCGCCGGCGATCAGCAGGGGCAGGGCCGCGTTCTCCCACACCTTGAGCTCGGGCAGCAGCAGGGGATCGGGGCCGATCCAGCCGAACCGGTCGCGGCGCAGCCGTGCGCGGGCGAGGGCGCTCATGGTGTGGACGGGCACGCTGTTGAACCAGACCTCGCCCTGCTCGGGCACCAACTGTCCGGTCAGGCAGCGCAGAAGTGTGGTCTTCCCACTGCCGCGCGGGCCGGTCAGTGCCACGATCTCGCCCTCGCGGACACCGACCGAGACCCCGATGAGGCCGGGCGAACCGCTGTGGGAGTAGTGAACGGACCGTGCCCAGAGGACGTCATCGTCCGATGGGGCGTTGTCCGGTGGAGCCACCATGGCGTACACCTCCGTCCGGGGGAACGAAGCGGAGCCGGTTCGGTCACTGACGCCGCACTGAGATGTAAAGAGATGAACGTCTTGGATGGTGACAGCACGCGGCCCGGACCCCCGCGTTCTCACTCGAACGGAGGATCCGGGCCGTGTGGATCGGACTATTTACGGCTGGGGCGCGGTGCGGGTTACAGCTTCGTCCACGCCTCGGTGAGTACCGAGCGCAGGATGCCTTCGATCTCGTCGAAGGTGCCCTGGTCCGCGGTCAGCGGCGGGGCCAGCTGGATGACCGGGTCCCCGCGGTCGTCGGCGCGGCAGTACAGGCCGTTCTCGAAGAGCGCCTTGGAGAGGAAGCCGTAGAGCACGCGCTCCGTCTCCTCGTCGGTGAAGGACTCCTTGGTGACCTTGTCCTTGACGAGCTCGATGCCGTAGAAGAAGCCGTTGCCGCGGACGTCGCCCACGATCGGCAGGTCGTGCAGCTTCTTCAGCGTCGAGAAGAAGGCGTCCTCGTTGTCCAGCACGTGCTGGTTGAGGCCTTCCTTGTCGAAGATGTCGAGGTTGGCCAGTGCGACCGCCGAGGACACCGGGTGGCCGCCGAAGGTGTAGCCGTGCAGGAAGGTGTTGTCGCCCTTGTAGAACGGCTCCGCGAGGCGGTCCGAGATGATGCAGGCACCGATCGGGGAGTAGCCCGAGGTCATGCCCTTGGCGCAGGTGATCATGTCCGGGACGTAGCCGAACTTGTCACAGGCGAACATCGTGCCGAGGCGGCCGAAGGCGCAGATCGTCTCGTCGGAGACGAGCAGCACGTCGTACTCGTCGCAGATCTCGCGGACCCGCTGGAAGTACCCGGGCGGCGGCGGGAAGCAGCCGCCGGCGTTCTGCACCGGCTCCAGGAAGACGGCGGCGACGGTGTCGGCACCCTCGAAGAGGATCTCCTGCTCGATCTGGTCGGCACACCAGCGGCCGAAGGCCTCGGGGTCGTCGCCGTATATCGGGGCGCGGTAGATGTTGGTGTTCGGCACCTTGTGCGCGCCGGGCACCAGGGGTTCGAAGGGGGCCTTTAGGGCCGGCAGACCGGTGATGGACAGGGCGCCCTGCGGGGTGCCGTGGTAGGCGACCGCACGGGAGATGACCTTGTACTTGGTGTGCTTGCCCTGCAGCTTGAAGTACTGCTTGGCGAGCTTCCACGCGGTCTCGACGGCCTCGCCGCCACCGGTGGTGAAGAAGACCTTGTTCAGGTCGCCCGGGGCGTAGCCGGCGAGGCGCTCGGCCAGCTCGACGGCCTGGGGGTGCGCGTACGACCAGATGGGGAAGAACGCGAGTTCCTGGGCCTGCTTGTAGGCGACCTCGGCCAGTTCCTTGCGGCCGTGACCGGCGTTGACCACGAACAGTCCGGCGAGACCGTCCAGGTAGCGCTTGCCCTTGTCGTCGAAGATGTAGGTGCCCTCACCCCGCACGATGGTGGGGACGGGAGAGTTCTCGTACGACGACATGCGGGTGAAGTGCATCCACAGGTGGTCGTACGCGGTCTTGGAGAGGTCCTGGCTCACGGGCTATCGAGTTCCCCACATGTAGGTCTGCTTCTTCAGCTTCAGGTATACGAAGCTTTCGGTTGATCGCACGCCGGGGAGCGCGCGGATCTTCTTGTTGATCGTCTCCAGCAGGTGGTCGTCGTCCTCGCAGACGATTTCCACCATCAGGTCGAACGAGCCCGCGGTCATGACCACGTACTCGCACTCGGCCATCTGGGTCAGTGCGTCGGCCACCGGGTCGAGGTCTCCCTCGACGTTGATGCCGACCATGGCCTGGCGTCGTAGGCCCACGGTGAGCGGGTCGGTGACGGCGACGATCTGCATGACGCCCTGATCGAGCAGCTTCTGCACGCGCTGGCGCACGGCAGCCTCGGACAGGCCTACGGCCTTGCCGATCGCTGCGTAGGGACGGCGACCGTCCTCCTGCAGTTGCTCGATGATCGCCAGGGACACAGCATCGACCGAAGGGGACGGTTGTCTGTTCCTGGAATCTGCGCTTCGACTGACCACGACCTCACTCTGCACGAGGAGTCGTCTGTTCCGCAAGACGGAATCGATGAAATCCGTTGTTTGAAGTCTTGGATCTCACTGATTTCGTAGGTGGTGGCATCTGGCCCTGTCGAAAGCGTCCGCCGAGAGGCTAGGCTTGGGATTCGTCTCAATCGTTGGACATGTGATCAGGAGTGTGGCTGTAGTGACCACCGAACTGCGTCGTCTGCGCAACTACATCGGCGGAGAGTTCAAGGACGCCGCCGACGGGCGGACCACCGAGGTGGTCAACCCCGCCACCGGCGAGGTGTACGCCACCGCCCCGCTCTCCGGCCAGGCCGACGTGGACGCCGCCATGGCGGCGGCCGCGGCCGCCTTCCCGGGTTGGCGCGACACCACCCCCTCCGAGCGCCAGAAGGCCCTGCTCAAGATCGCGGACGCCTTCGAGGCGCGCGCGGACGAGCTCGTCGCCGCGGAGTCGGAGAACACCGGCAAGCCGGTGGGCCTCACGGCCAGCGAGGAACTGCCGCCGATGGTGGACCAGATCCGTTTCTTCGCGGGCGCCGCCCGGCTGCTTGAGGGCCGCTCGGCCGGTGAGTACATGGAAGGGATGACCTCGATCATCCGCCGTGAGCCGGTCGGCGTCTGCGCCCAGGTCGCGCCGTGGAACTACCCGATGATGATGGCCGTGTGGAAGTTCGCCCCGGCCATCGCGGCGGGCAACACCGTGGTGCTCAAGCCCTCGGACACCACCCCGGCCTCCACCGTCCTGATGGCCGAGATCATCGACTCGATCCTGCCCAAGGGCGTCTTCAACGTCATCTGCGGCGACCGCGAGACCGGCAAGGCCATGGTCGAGCACTCCACCCCGGCGATGGCCTCCATCACGGGCTCGGTGCGCGCGGGCATGCAGGTCGCCGAGAGCGCCTCGAAGGACGTCAAGCGCGTCCACCTGGAGCTCGGCGGCAAGGCCCCGGTCGTGGTCTTCGAGGACGCCGACATCGCCAAGGCCGTCGAGGACATCGCGGTCGCCGGCTACTTCAATGCCGGTCAGGACTGCACCGCCGCGACCCGCGTGCTCGTGCACGAGTCGATCCACGACGAGTTCGTGGCCGCCCTCGCCAAGGCTGCGACCGACACCAAGACCGGCCAGCCGGACGACGAGGACGTGCTGTACGGCCCGCTGAACAACCCGAACCAGCTCAAGCAGGTCGCGGGCTTCATCGAGCGCCTCCCGGCGCACGCCAAGGTCGAGGCGGGTGGCCACCAGGTCGGCGAGAAGGGCTACTTCTACGCCCCGACCGTGGTCTCCGGCCTCAAGCAGGACGACGAGATCATCCAGAACGAGGTCTTCGGCCCGGTCATCACCGTCCAGTCCTTCACGGACGAGGCCCAGGCCCTGGAGTACGCGAACGGCGTCGAGTTCGCCCTCGCCTCCTCCGTGTGGACCAAGGACCACGGCCGTGCGATGCGGATGTCCAAGAACCTCGACTTCGGCTGCGTGTGGATCAACACCCACATCCCGCTCGTCGCCGAGATGCCCCACGGCGGCTTCAAGAAGTCCGGTTACGGCAAGGACCTCTCCGCCTACGGCTTCGAGGACTACACGCGCATCAAGCACGTGATGACCTCGCTCGACGGCTGAACGGTCCCCGCGATGATCACATTGATCATTGAAGGAGAGTGAGAGGGCGGGCGGTAGACAATGTGTCTATTGCCCGCCCTCTTCCTGTTCCCCGAGGCTTTACCCATGCCTGAACTCGCTTTCACCCGCCGTGCGGTGCTGCGCGGCCTCGGTGCCGCAGGCTCGTTCGCGGCCCTCACCGGCTGCGGTGTGCCGGCCGCGTACGTCCCCGACGGCCGGCGGGGAGGCCCGGACCGCTCCGACCGGGACCGGAGCGTGACCTTCTCCAACTGGCCGCTGTACATCGACACCGACGACCAGGACGAGCAGCGCCGCCCCACGTTGGACGCCTTCTCCGAGAAGACCGGCATCGAGGTCCGGTACACCGAGGAGATCAACGACAACGACGAGTTCTTCGGCAAGGTCAGCCCGGCCCTGATGAACCACCAGGAGACGGGCCAGGACCTGGTGGTGGTCAGCGACTGGATGGCCGCCCGCTTCGTCCGCCTGGGCTGGACTCAGAAGATGGACCGGGCGAAGCAGTCCAACGTGGCCGTGCACCTGGACCCGCAGCTGCGTGCGCCCGCCTTCGACGAGGGACGCCTGCACACCGTCCCGTGGCAGTCGGGCATCACCGGCATCGCCTACAACCGCAAGGCGCTGGGCCGGGAGATCCAGTCCGTCAGCGACCTGTGGCACCCGGACCTGGCCGGCAAGGTCACCCTCTTCTCCGGTCTGAACGAGTCCTTCGCCCTCCTGATGCAGGGCAACGGAGTGGACGTCACCCGGTGGACCGAGAGCGACTTCCACCGGATGTGCGACCAGGTGGAGAGCATGGTGAAGAAGAAGCACATCCGCCGCTTCACCGGCAACGACTACACCTCCGATCTGAGCAAGGGGGACGTCCTGGCCTGCCAGGCGTACTCCGGCGATGCCATCCAGCTCCAGGCCGACAACCCCGACATCGAGTTCGTGGTCCCGCAGGAGGGGGCCGAGCTCTGGGCGGAGAGCCTGCTCATCCCCAACCTGGCCCGGCACAAGGCCAACGCCGAGGCCCTCATCGACTACTACTACGCTCCGGAGGTGGCCGCGAAGCTTGCCGCCGCCGTCAACTACGTCTGCCCGGTGCCGGCCGCCCGTGAAGTCCTGGCCGGCTCCGACGACAAGGAGACCGCCCAACTGGCCGAGAACCCGCTGATCTTCCCCGACGAGGAGATGCGCAAGCGGCTCGTCGTGGCCCGGGACATCTCTACGGCCGAGCGCCGGTCCCTCGCCCCGCGCTGGAACGCCCTCGTCGGTTTGTGAGGTCGAGGGCGCGAAGGACGAAGCGCGCAGCGAGCTGTACTGGGCCAACTCGCGGCTGTCCCACGCCTAGTTGCACGTCTGTAGCCCCATCCGGGGAATCCCCTTCGTGGCATGGGCGCGCCGGATCCGTCCCCCAGGCGCATCACCGGCCGGGGCGACCGGGGCGACCGAGCTCGGACCGCACCCGGGCCAGCGCGTCCAACCGGTTGGTGGTGACGGCGTCCACTCCGGCCGCGATCAGCCTGCGCATCGTGCACGTGGTGTCCGCGGTCCACGCCGACACGAGCAGACCCTCCTCGTGGAGTGCGTCCGTCAGCTCCCGGTCGACGAGCCCGAAGCGGTAGTTCAGCCAGCGCGGACCCACGGCGTCGATCAGGACTCGGCGCGGCGGCGCCAGCGTGGTCCAGGTCAGTGCGATCTCGGCACCCGGATCGGCGGCGCGTACGGCCAACATGGTGTCCGGACCCGCGCAGTAGTACGTACGGTCGCGCGCCCCGCACTCCCGGACCTGGCCGACGACCCTCCGTACGGACTCGGGCGTCGCACCCGGCAGGTCGATCATCACCCGGCCCGCACCCGCCGCGGTCAGGGCTTCGCGCAGGGTCGGTACCCCACCCCCCGTCAACTCCCGCAGCTGCGGCGCCGTGACGGCGTCGAGGCGCACGTCATGGCCCCACAGCCGCTGGAGCGTGTCGTCGTGCAGGAGGACGGCTTCCCCGTCGCGGGTCAGCCGTACGTCGATCTCCACCGCGTCCGCCCCGCGGGCGAAGGCCGAGCGGATCGAGGGCAGGGTGTTCTCGCGGACCCGGTAGGGGTCGCCGCGGTGGCCTACGGCCGTCAGGGTGCGCATGGCTGCCATTGTGGGTGTTCCCGGCGGTCCGTCAGCGCGCCAGCCAGGCGGAGGTGTACGTGTCGATCTCCGCGGTGATCCGCGCCTTGCCGGCCCCGTCCAGGAAAGAGGCCTCGACCGCGTTCTTCGCCAACCGGGCGAGCCCCCGCTCGTCGAGGTCCAGGAGACGGGCGGCGACCGCGTACTCGTTGTTGAGGTCGGAACCGAACATCGGCGGGTCGTCGCTGTTGATGGTGACGAGCACGCCCGCCTGCACCATCTCCTTGACGGGGTGCCGGTCCAGATCGGTGACGGCGCGGGTGGCGATGTTGGAGGTCGGGCAGACCTCCAACGCGATGCGGTGCTCGGCCAGGTAGGCGAGGAGCTCGGGGTCCTGGGTGGCGCTCGTGCCGTGGCCGATGCGCTCGGCGCCCAGGTCGCGGATGGCGTCCCAGATGGTCTGCGGCCCGGTGGTCTCGCCGGCGTGCGGCACGCTGTGCAGGCCGGCGGCCCGGGCGGCGTCGAAGTACGGCTTGAACTGCGGGCGCGGAACGCCGATTTCCGGGCCGCCGAGGCCGAAGGAGACCAGCCCTTCCGGGCGCAGTTCGACGGCGAGGCGGGTGGTCTCGGCGGCGGCCTCCAGGCCGGCTTCGCCGGGGATGTCGAAGCACCAGCGCAGGATGACGCCGAGTTCGGACTCGGCGGCCTTGCGGGCGTCTTCGATGGCCTCCATGAAGGCCGTCTCCTCGATGCCGCGGCGGGTGGAGGAGAACGGAGTGATGGTCAGCTCGGCGTAACGGATGTTCTGCCGGGCCATGTCGCGGGCGACTTCGAAGGTGAGCGTACGGACGTCGTCGGGGGTGCGGACCAGGTCGACCACGGAGAGGTAGACCTCGATGAAGTGCGCGAAGTCGGTGAAGGTGAAGTAGTCGGCGAGGGCCTCGGGGTCGGTGGGGACCCTGGAGTCGGGGTGGCGGGCGGCGAGTTCGGCCACGATGCGCGGGGAGGCTGAGCCCACGTGGTGGACGTGGAGTTCCGCCTTGGGCAGCCCTGCGATGAAGGGGTTCAGGTCGAGCATGGACGAGCCTCCGGGAGGACGCGGGTGCGGACAGATCGGGCTTCATCGTAGGCAGCACCGGGGCTGTCATCGGCAGCGCATAGCATGGTTGTACGAGAGGGGGGCGCCGCATGACCGACCAGAGCCCCGAGCCGAGGGACCCGTGGGCGCCGCCGGAGCGGCCGGCGGTGGAACCGGGCAAGCAGCAGGGGGTACCGGGCGTGGCGGGGGTACACGACCAGCCGACGATCGCGGGCATGCCGGGAGCCGACGTGCCCCAGGCAGCGCCGATACCAGGGCCCGCGCCGATACCAGGGCCCGCGCCGATACCAGGGCCGGCCATGACGCCCGGGCCCGCGCCGATGCCCGGCCCGGCGCCCCTGCCCGGGCCCGCGCCCCTGCCCGGTCCGCCGCCCGCCTACGGCTATCCGGCCCAGCCGGACACCGGCGGCGGCTACGGGTATCCGACCCCGCCGCCCGGTGCACCCGCCTACGGTGGCTACCCCGGCTACGCCGGGTATCCGGGCCAGGGCGGGTACCCGCCCTACGTGCAGAAGAGCAACGGCTTCGGCATCACGGCGCTGGTGCTCGGGATCATCGCCGTGGTCAGCTGCTACTTGGGCATCCTGTTCGGCGTCCCGGCCGTCATCTTCGGCGTACTGGGCCGGGGCAAGGCCAAGCGCGGTGAGGCCGACAACGACGGGATGGCGCTGGCCGGCATCATCACGGGCGCGGTCGGCATCGTCATCGGCGGCCTCATGATCGCACTCGTCGTCGCCGGGGTGCTGCTCAGCGACCGGGGGAGCGACTCCGACTCCGACTACGCACCGCCGTTCAAGAACACGCAGGTCCACCACCGGGTCTGACCCGCCGGGCAGGCGTGCCGACGGGGCCGGGCCGGGGCTGTGATCGCCCGGCCCGGCCCCGTTCCCGTATCGTCGGGCGGCCCGCCCGGCCACCCCGTCGCGCACTCACGGCCGGGCGTCCGCGTCGTGCACGTCGCCTCCGAGATCGTCTCGGCCGGCGTCCGCGCGCAGCCGGTCCCGGGCTTCCATCAGGGCGAAGCCCAGCAGGTTCAGGCCGCGCCACTGCGCGGGGTCCAGGGCGCGATCGTCGTCCGGCGCCAGCCCGACGCCCCAGATGCGGTCCACCGGGCTCGCCTCCACCAGTACCCGGTCCCCGGTGGCCAGCAGGTACGCGCGCAGCTGCGGAGTGGACGCGAACTTGTGCACGCTGCCCTCCACCACCAGCGCGAACCGCTCCCGCACCCAGGTCGCCTCGTCGAAGCCGCGCACCAGCCGCCCGGCCTTCTTGGCCTCCGCGGGGGTCTTCGCCTCCAACGCGGCGCGCTCCGCCTCGGTGTCCTCGAACAGCCGGGCCTTCCCGGCCATCATCCAGTGCTCAGCCGTGGCGTATCGGACCTCACCTACTGTGAAGGAGGACGGCCACCACTGGCTCAGGCAGCTGGGTCCGAGCGTCCCGTCCGGGCGCGGCCGGTGCCCCCAGAACGGCAGGAACTTGACCCGCTCACCGCGGCTGACCTGCTCGATCAACGTGTCGATCATCTCCATACACGCGAGTCTGGCAGTCGCCACTGACACTTCGTACGGGTTTTGGGTTGTGCCTCGACACATGGTCGACCGATTCCGTCGCGTAATCAAAAGGCAACAACGGAATCACTTGGCGGTGGCGAACACCTCTGCCAGGATCGGCACTCAATTCGAGCTGAAGCTACGGAGAGCGTGAGAGCGTCATGGGTAATCGCTTCCAGGTCAAGGACCGCTTCGCAGACGGCGCCCAGTACATCGACGGGCAGCTCAGGCAGGGTACCTCCGGGCAGTCGCACACCGTCGTCGATCCGGCGACGGGCCAGGAGGTGCTCACGTACGAGCTCGCCTCCACCGCCGACGTCGACGAGGCCGTCGCCGCGGCCCGGCGGGCCTTCCCAGCCTGGTCCGCGGCCACCCCCGGCGAGCGCTCCGACGCCCTGCACCGGCTGGCGGCCGTACTGACCGAGCAGGCGGAGGACTTCGCGTACGCCGAATCCCTGCAGTGCGGGAAGCCGATCAAGCTGTCGACGGAGTTCGACGTACCGGGGACGATCGACAACACGGCCTTCTTCGCGGGCGCCGCGCGCCACCTCCAGGGGCAGGCCGCCGCCGAGTACTCCGGGGACCACACTTCCTACGTACGCCGCGAGGCCATCGGGGTCGTCGGCTCCATCGCACCCTGGAACTACCCGCTCCAGATGGCCGCATGGAAGATCCTTCCGGCCATCGCAGCGGGCAACACCATCGTCTTGAAGCCCGCCGAGCTGACCCCGCTGACCTCCCTGATGTTCGCCCAGGCGGCCAAGGACGCGGGCCTGCCCGACGGTGTGATCAACATCGTCACCGGCGCCGGCCGGGACGCGGGCGAGCACCTCGTCGGGCACCCGGACGTGGTCATGACCTCCTTCACCGGCTCCACCGCCGTCGGCAAGCGGGTCGCCGAGATCGCGACCGCCACCGTCAAGCGGCTCCACCTGGAGCTCGGCGGCAAGGCCCCCTTCCTCGTCTTCGACGACGCGGACCTGGAGGCCGCCGCGCACGGTGCGGTCGCCGCCTCGCTGATCAACACCGGCCAGGACTGCACCGCCGCCACCCGCGCGTACGTGCAACGCCCGCTCTACGACGCCTTCGTCGCCCGCGTCGCTGAGCTCATGGAGACCGTCCGCCTCGGGGACCCCTTCGACGCCGCCACCGACCTCGGCCCGCTGGTCTCGCACGCCCAGCGCGACCGCGTCGCCGGCTTCGTGGAGCGCGCCCGCGGCTACGCCACCGTCGTCACCGGCGGTGAGGTGCCGGACGGCGCGCTCGCCGGGGGCGCGTACTACCGGCCCACCCTGATTTCCGGCGCCGCCCAGGACAGCGAGGTCGTCCAGTCCGAGATCTTCGGCCCGGTCCTCGTCGCCCTACCCTTCGACACCGACGACGAGGGCATCGCGCTGGCCAACGACACCCCGTACGGACTCGCCGCCTCCGCCTGGAGCCGCGACGTCTACCGGGCGAACCGCGCCACCCGCGAGATCAAGGCGGGCTGCGTCTGGGTCAACGACCACATCCCGATCATCAGCGAAATGCCCCACGGGGGCTACAAGGCGAGCGGCTTCGGAAAGGACATGAGCGCCTACTCCTTCGAGGAGTACACGCAGGTCAAGCACGTGATGTACGACAACACGGCGGTAGCCGCCAAGGACTGGCACCGCACGATCTTCGGGGACCGCACCTGACCGTTCGCGGCGTCCGCCGCGTGGCAGCCAGCCGCCTGACCAGCGGCGCCACCCATTTCCGAAAGGGCACAGCGCATGGAGCAGTTCGAGCCCGACCGCCTCTCGGCGGCACAACTCGCCGCGATGCGGCGCAGCCTCACCAGTGGGCGCGGAGCCCTCACCCGCCGCTCGCTGCTGCGCGCCTCCGGTGTCGGAGCGCTCACCCTTGGCGGCCTGTCCGCCCTGTCGGCGTGCGGCATCCCGCCCGCCAAGCGCCAGGGTGACGCGGCTGCGGCGTCCGACGACCACTCGGCCCAGGAGAAGGAGATCAACTTCTCCAACTGGACCGAGTACATGGACACCAGCGAGGAAGACAAGACCCACCCCACGCTGGAGGAGTTCGCCAAGCGGACCGGGATCAAGGTCAAGTACACCGAGGACATCAACGACAACGTCGAGTTCTTCGGCAAGATCCGCCCGCAGTTGGCGGCCGGGCAGGACACCGGCCGCGACCTGATCGTGGTCACCGACTGGCTCGCCGCCCGCATCATCCGCCTCGGCTGGGCGCAGAAGCTGGACCCCGCCCACCTCCCGCACGCCTACGCCAACCTGATCCCGCAGTTCCGCACCCCGGACTGGGACCCGGGCCGCTCGTACAGCTACCCCTGGACCGGCATCGACACCGTCATCGCCTACAACGCCAAGGCCACCGACGGCAAGAAGGTCGACTCCGTCACCCAGCTGCTCGACGACCCCTCCCTCAAGGGTCGGGTCGGTTTCCTGACCGAAATGCGGGACACCGTCGGCATGACCCTGCTCGACCAGGGCAAGGACCCGGCGACCTTCACCACCGCCGACTACGACGCGGCCATCGGCCGGCTCCAGAAGGGCGTGGACACCAAGCAGATCCGCCGCTTCACGGGCAACGACTACACCTCGGACCTCGACAAGGGAGACCTCGCCGCTTGCCTGGCCTGGGCCGGTGACGTCATCCAGCTCCAGGCCGGCAACCCGGACATCAAGTACGCGATTCCGGCGCCCGGTTACATCACCTCCAGCGACAACCTGCTGGTGCCCGCCCACGCCCGGCACAAGGCCAACGCCGAGAAGCTCATCGACTTCTACTACGAGCCCCCGATCGCCGCCCAGCTGGCCGCGTTCATCAGCTACGTCTGCCCGGTCGAAGGCGTCCAGGAAGACCTTGCCAAGATCGACCCCGCGCTCGCGGAAAACCCCTTGATCATTCCGGACAAGGCGATGGCGGCCAAGGCCCACGCCTTCCGCTCCCTCAGCAGTGAGGAAGAGACCGCGTACGAAGAGAAGTTCGCCAAGCTCATCGGAGCCTGACGGACCACCGTGCCGGCACCCGCGCCCCGCACCCTTCCGACGACACCACCACCGAAGGCCGCGACCCATGACTGACAAGACCGCGGGCGGCGACGTCCGCCTCGCCGGGATCAGCAAGCACTACGGCACGTTCACCGCCGTGCACCCGCTGGATCTCACCATCCCCCAGGGCTCCTTCTTCGCCCTGCTCGGCGCCTCGGGCTGCGGGAAGACCACCACCCTGCGCATGATCGCCGGCCTGGAGGAGCCCTCCACCGGCACGGTCCACCTCGGCGAGCGCGAGGTCACCCAGCTGCCGCCGTACAAGCGCCCCGTCAACACGGTGTTCCAGAGCTATGCCCTGTTCCCGCACCTGAACATCTACGAGAACGTGGCCTTCGGGTTGCGTCGCCGCGGCATCAAGTCCGTCAAGAAGCAGGTCGAGGACATGCTGGAGCTCGTCGAGCTCGGCCAGTTCGCCCAGCGCAAACCCCACCAGCTCTCCGGCGGCCAGCAGCAGCGCGTGGCGGTCGCCCGCGCGCTCATCAACCACCCGCAGGTGCTGCTCCTCGACGAACCCCTCGGGGCCCTCGACCTCAAGCTGCGCCGCCAGATGCAGCTGGAGCTCAAGCGGATCCAGACGGAGGTCGGCATCACCTTCGTGCACGTCACGCACGACCAGGAGGAGGCCATGACCATGGCCGACACGGTCGCCGTGATGAACGGCGGGCGCGTCGAACAGCTGGGCGCCCCTGCCGAGCTGTACGAGAACCCGCGCACCACCTTCGTCGCCAACTTCCTCGGCACCTCGAACCTCATCGAGGCCGAGGTCGTCGAGGCCGGATCGGCCGACGTCGTCGTCTCCTGCGCCGACACGAAGCTCCGGCTGCCCGCGGCCCGCTGCTCGACCACGCCCAAGGCCGGCGGAAAACTGCTGGTCGGGGTGCGTCCCGAGAAGATCTCCCTGGTCCATGCGGACGCACAGGACACCATCGCGACCGGCCGCAACAAGGTCCACGGCCGGATCGTGCACACGTCCTTCATCGGGGTCTCGACCCAGTTCGTCATCGACAGCCCGGTCTGCTCCGAGCTGGAGGTGTACGTCCAGAACATCGAGCGCGACGCCCGCCTGGCCCCCGGCGCCGAGGTCGTCCTGCACTGGAACCCGGAGCACTCCTTCGGCCTCGACGCGGCCCAGTCCATGCTTGCAGGAACGATGGGCGACGCGGGCATCGAGACGGTCGAGGAGGGCGCATGACCGCCATCTCCGCGCCGCCCGAGGCCCCCACCGCCGTCGAACCCCCGGTCCACAGGGCGTCCCTGCGCAAGCGGCTGATCCCGTACTGGCTGCTGCTCCCCGGCATCCTGTGGCTGCTGGTCTTCTTCGTGCTGCCGATGGTCTACCAGGCCTCCACCTCGGTGCAGACCGGCTCCCTCGAAGAGGGCTTCCAGGTCACCTGGCACTTCCAGACGTACTGGGACGCACTGACCGAGTACTACCCCCAGTTCCTGCGTTCCCTGGTGTACGCCGGCACCGCGACCGTGCTGTGCCTGCTGCTCGGGTACCCGCTGGCCTACCTGATCGCCTTCAGGGCGGGCCGCTGGCGCAACATCCTGCTCGTGCTCGTCATTGCGCCGTTCTTCACCAGCTTCCTGATCCGCACCCTGGCCTGGAAGACGATCCTGGCCGACGGCGGCCCCGTGGTGGCCGTCCTCAACAAGATCGGCTTCCTGGACGTCACCAGCTGGCTCGGCCTCACCCAGGGCGACCGGGTGCTGGCCACGCCGCTGGCCGTGGTCTGCGGTCTGACGTACAACTTCCTCCCCTTCATGATCCTGCCGCTGTACACCTCGCTGGAGCGCATCGACACCCGCCTCCACGAGGCCGCGGGGGACCTGTACGCCCGCCCCTCCACCACCTTCCGCAAGGTGACCTTCCCGCTCTCCATGCCGGGCGTGGTCTCCGGAACCCTGCTCACCTTCATCCCGGCGAGCGGCGACTACGTCAACGCCGAGCTGCTCGGCTCCACCGACACCCGGATGATCGGCAACGTCATCCAGTCGCAGTACCTGCGGATCCTGGACTACCCGACGGCCGCCGCGCTGTCCTTCATCCTCATGGCCATCGTCCTGATCATGGTCACCATCTACATCCGCCGAGCGGGGACGGAGGACCTGGTCTGATGCATTGGCTCCGGCGCAATCTCGTCGTCATCTTCGGCCTCGGCACGCTCGCGTACATGATCCTGCCGAACGTCGTCGTGACGGTCTTCTCCTTCAACAACCCCACCGGGCGGTTCAACTACACCTGGCAGGGCTTCTCGCTGGACGCCTGGAAGGACCCCTGCGGCGTCGCCGACCTGTGCGGTTCCCTGTCTCTGTCGCTCCAGATCGCCGTGTGGGCCACCCTCGGTGCCACCGTCCTCGGTACGGCCATCGCCTTCGCGCTCGTCCGCTACCGCTTCCGGGCGCGCGGCGCGGTCAACTCGCTGATCTTCCTCCCGATGGCCATGCCCGAGATCGTGATGGCGGCCTCGCTGCTCGCGCTCTTCCTCAACATGGGCATCCAGCTGGGCTTCTGGACGATCCTGATCGCCCACGTCATGTTCTGCCTCAGCTTCGTCGTCGCCGCCGTCAAGGCGCGTGTCCTGTCCATGGACCCGCGGCTGGAGGAGGCCGCCCGCGACCTCTACGCGGGCCCGGTGCAGACCTTCGTACGGGTCACCCTGCCGATCGCGGCGCCGGGCATCGCGGCGGGTGCGCTGCTCTCCTTCGCGCTCTCCTTCGACGACTTCATCATCACCAACTTCAACTCGGGCAACACCGTCACCTTCCCCATGTTCGTGTGGGGATCAGCCCAGCGCGGTACGCCCGTACAGATCAACGTCATCGGCACGGCGATGTTCGTCATCGCGGTGCTGGTGGTCCTCGCCGGCCAGGTCGTCGGCAACCGCCGAAAGAACGCACAGCCCAAGTAACTCTGTAGGGAGTTGGAAGACATGGCCCCAGTCGCCATGCGAAGTGTTGCGAAATCCCTTTCCGAAGCACTGCCGGTCTCGTACTGGCTGGACGACCCCGGCAAGCCCGCCGCACGGCCGGCGCTGACCTCCGACGAGGCATGCGACCTGCTTGTCATCGGCGGCGGGTACAGCGGGTTGTGGACGGCGCTGATCGCCAAGGAACGTGATCCCGCCCGGGACGTGGTCCTGATCGAGTCGAAGGAGGCGGGCTGGGCCGCCTCCGGCCGCAACGGCGGCTTCTGCGCCGCCTCCCTCACGCACGGCCTCGCCAACGGCATGGCCCGCTGGCCCGCCGAGCTCGCCAAGCTGGAGGAGTTGGGCGCCCGCAACCTCGACGAGATCGAGGCCGCCATCGCGCGCTACGGAATCGACTGCGACTTCGAGCGCACCGGCGAGATCGACGTGGCCACCGAGCCCCACCAGGTCGAGGAGCTGCGCGAGCTGTACGAAGAGGCCCAGAAGCTGGGTCTGGCGGGCGGTTCGCGCTGGCTGGAACGTGACGAGCTGCGCGCCGAGGTCGACTCGCCGACGTTCCTCGCGGGCCTGTGGGACACCGACGGCGTGGCCATGCTCAACCCCGCCAAGCTCGCCTGGGGCCTGAAACAGGCCTGCCTGGGCCTCGGCGTGCGGATCTACGAGAACACCCGCGGGCTGTCGCTGGCCGCCTCCGGGGCCGGGATGGCCGTGCGCACCCCGTACGGGCGGATCTTCGCCCGGCGGGTGGCACTGGGCACGAACATCTTCCCCTCCCTGGTCAAGCGGCTCCGCCCGTTCACGGTCCCGGTGTACGACTACGCGCTGATGACCGAGCCACTGACCGCCGAGCAGCTGGAGGCCATCGGCTGGCGGGGCCGCCAGGGCCTGGGCGACAGCGCCAACCAGTTCCACTACTTCCGCATCACCCCGGAGAACCGCATCCTGTGGGGCGGCTACGACGCCATCTACCCCTACCGCGGCAAGCTCGACTCCGAGTACGACCACCGCCCCGAGACGTACCTGAAGCTCGCGCAGCACTTCTTCACCGCGTTCCCGCAGTTGGAGGGCATCAACTTCAGCCACGCCTGGGGAGGGGCCATCGACACCTGCTCGCGCTTCTCCGCGTTCTTCGGCACCGCCCACTCCGGGAAGGTCGCCTATGCGGCCGGATACACCGGACTCGGGGTCGGTGCCACCCGCTTCGGCGCCGACGTGATGCTGGACCTGCTCGACGGGGCCCGCACCGAGCGGACCGAGCTGGCGATGGTGAAGTCCAAGCCGATGCCGTTCCCGCCGGAGCCCTTCGCCTGGACCGGGATCACCCTCACGAAGTGGTCCCTGGCCCGGGCGGACGCCCGCGGGGGCCGTCGCAACCTGTGGCTGAGGACGCTCGACAAGTTCGGCCTGGGCTTCGACAGCTGACCGCTACGAACGGGTGCGCGCCGCGGTTCGTACCGCGGCGCGTGCCATGAGTCGTTTCACCAGCACGGGGTGGCGCAACCCGCGTCATCGCAGGGCCCGGTCGATCTACTGGGACCGCTTCGGCGGCCGGGAGTTCTCGAAGAATCGGCGCCCACTTCGGCGGCTGACCGGCGTCGCGCCGGAGTCTTCCGGGGCTCCGGCGCGACGGGTTCAGTCGCCCGAGTAACCGAGGGGGCTGACATTGATACTCGTAGCGGGTTCCGGTGGTCGTGGCTCAGGGTCTGACTGACGTCCTGCTGGACTGTCCTGCGACTGTTCTGTCCGGCTACCGG
>NZ_JBEXQA010000036.1:25852-58258 GCF_040612395.1 Streptomyces sp. NPDC006430 | reverse complement strand
GTCGGATCGGACAGTGTCGCCCTGCACCCCAACCAAACCTGACCGGGCCACCCTCAGGTTCTCAGCAGCCCTTGACTGCCAATAGGAGCATCAGTGCGGCGTACGGCCCATGCGACGGCCACCAGCAGGGGGGCGCAGAGCAGGAGGCTGGCCAGCACGTCCAGGGGCCAGTGCCAGCCGCGCAGGATCAGGCCGACGGCCGTGGCGGCCGTCAGGAGGAGCGCGGCGGCCATCGGCCACCCGCGGCGGGCGTAGGGGCCGACCAGCAGGGCCGCGCCGATGTAGGCGACGGCCGAGGTGGCCGTATGGCCCGAGGGGTAGTAGCCGGCGGCCCAGGGCTCCAGCGGGCCAGGGCGGGCGGTCCACGTCTTCAGCGGCACGACCAGGGCCGGGACCAGGGCCATCGCGAGGCCCGCGGTCAGGGCCGGGGTCCACGTGCGCGAACGCCGGACGGCGTACGCCATCGCCAGCACCAGGACCGGCACGGCGACCGGGACGTTGCCGAGGTCGGCGAGGCACTCGGTGACCGCGTCCGGGACGGAGCGGACCACGGCGCGGCTGAGACGCTCGTCCGGCGCGAGGAGCGGACCCGAGGTCAGGACCTGCCAGGTCGTCAGGGCGAATCCCAGCAGGGCGAGAAGGGGGAAGATGGCCAGCCGTCCCGGAACAGGGGGGGTGGTTCCGGGAGGGCCGGCCGGATCGGGTTGCCGTGCGCCCCGGGGGGTTTGGGGCGGACGGCCGTCCGATCGGTGAGGAGTGTGCGCGAACGCAGGCCCAGTGCGGCGCTGGGGAAGCCCGGTACTGGTGTCGCCCCCGGTATCCCGGGAACGGGGTGTTTCACTCATCTGCAGAAACCGTACGGCAGCGGAAAGGGGACCGACAGCAGGAACGCGCTCCTGCCATCGGCCCCCCACATCTTCTTCACAGCGCCCGACCGTTACCGGCGGTACCGATGGGGTCGCGCGTTCGGATGCTCGCTCAGATGCCCGCGAACGCAGCCTCGATGATGTCCAGGCCCTCGTTCAGGAGGTCCTCACCGATGACGATCGGCGGGAGGAAGCGGAGCACGTTGCCGTAGGTGCCGCAGGTCAGGACGAGCAGGCCTTCGGCGTGGCAGGCCTTGGCGAGCGCGCCGGCCGCCTCCGGGAAGGGGGTCTTGGAGACCGGGTCCTTGACGAGCTCGATCGCGATCATGGCGCCGCGGCCACGGATGTCGCCGATGATCTCGTACTTCTCCTGCATGGCCGTCAGCCGGGCCTTCATGACGGACTCGATCTTCTTCGCCGCGGCGTTGAGGTCGAGCTCCTTCATGGTCTCGATGGAGCCCAGCGCACCGGCGCAGGCCACCGGGTTGCCGCCGTAGGTGCCACCCAGGCCGCCCGCGTGCGCGGCGTCCATGATCTCGGCGCGGCCGGTCACGGCGGCGAGCGGCAGGCCGCCCGCGATGCCCTTGGCGGTGGTGATCAGGTCCGGGACGATGCCCTCGTCCTCGCACGCGAACCACTGGCCGGTACGGCAGAAACCGGACTGGATCTCGTCGGCGACGAAGACGATGCCGTTGTCGTTGGCGAACTTCACGATCGCCGGCAGGAAGCCCTTGGCCGGCTCGATGAAGCCGCCCTCGCCGAGGACCGGCTCGATGATGATCGCGGCGACGTTGTCGGCGCCGATCTGCTTGGTGATCTGGTCGATCGCCTGGGCGGCGGCCTCGGGGCCGCAGTTCTCGGGACCGGTGAGCCAGCGGTAGCCGTAGGCGACGGGAACGCGGTAGACCTCGGGGGCGAACGGACCGAAGCCGTTCTTGTACGGCATGTTCTTCGAGGTCAGCGCCATCGTGAGGTTCGTACGGCCGTGGTAGCCGTGGTCGAAGACGACGACGGCCTGGCGCTTGGTGTACGCACGGGCGATCTTGACGGCGTTCTCGACGGCCTCGGCGCCGGAGTTGAACAGCGCCGACTTCTTCGCGTGGTCGCCCGGGGTCAGCTCGGCGAGCGCCTCGCAGACCTCGACGTAGCCCTCGTACGGCGTGACCATGAAGCAGGTGTGGGTGAAGTCGGCGAGCTGCGCGGAGGCGCGGCGCACGACGGCCTCGGCCGAGGCGCCGACCGAGGTCACGGCGATGCCGGAACCGAAGTCGATCAGGCGGTTGCCGTCGACGTCCTCGATGATGCCGCCGCCCGCGCGGGCCGTGAAGACGGGGAGCACGGAGCCCACGCCGCCGGCCACCGTCTCGAGGCGGCGGGCCTGCAGCTCCTGCGACTTGGGGCCGGGGATCGCGGTGACGATGCGGCGCTCCTGCGGGACAGCGGTCATAGGGGGCTCCTGGGGGGTGTTTTCGGACGCACTTGTGTCTTTGTCCGCAGGCTAGGCCCGGGGGAGGGGGTACGGCATGCTCCGTTAGGGAGTGGTGCCCGCGTGTCCTTGTCCGCGGCGGCCATAGGAAGGGCGGGGCGCGTGTCTTGTGGACGCGGAGGCGGGCCCGGCCGGTACGGGCCCGCGGTCGCCTCCGGGCAACTACATTGAGCGACGCAGCGCAGGCACGGGCAGGGGGCAGGGGTTTCATGGACACCGACGGCACGTACGGCACGGACGAGAAGCGGCCGCCGCGCGCCGGGCACGTCCCGCGACCCGCCGGCCCGCCGCCCGCCCTCCCGCCGAAGCCCGCCCACGCCCCCGCCGGCGATGGACCGACCCTCGCGGACTGGCTGCGCGCCGACCGACCGGAAGCGGAACCGGGGGTCTGGCGCTACGGCCACACGCCGCGTCCCGCCCAGCAGTCCCCGCAGGTCCCCGACCGCGCCCTGCTGAGCGGCGCCGTCATCTCCTTCCTCGCCTGCGTCCTCGTCTGGTCGCTGATGCGCAACTCGTACCTCCCGTACTGGGACGCGCCGGTGAAGCTGTTCACGCCCAACGACTGGTGGCACGGCAACGGCGAGCCGGTTGCCGGATCCGGCGGGCAGCGCGCCAAGCCGATCTACGAGTTCCTCTTCGACGCCGCGCTCCTCTACGGGTTCGGTCGGCTGGGCAGCTGGCGGCTCGCATGGAACCGCCTCGTCGTGGCGCGCGGCCCGTGGTGGCGGGCCGCCGCGGTCGTCCCCCCGGCCTATCTGACGATCCTGCTCGTCGACAACTACCAGCTGCCGGCGCGCAACCTCGTCTACTCCTTCCTGCCGTTCGGCAGCGACCGGGTGGTCAACCAGCAGCTCGTCAGCACGGCGGACACCGCCGTCGACGTGGCCGTCGTCCTGGCCTTCGCCTGGCTCGTCTGGTGGCTGCGCCGCCGCCCGACGGGCACCACCCCCCTCGGCCCCGGGGCCTCCATCACGGCAGGGCCCGGCCAGGGGGCGGAAGACCCCGCCGCCTGGCCCGAGGTGCGTGCGGCCGGGCTCGTGGAGGTGGCCGACCGGCTCGGGGCCGAAGCCGCTGCCGGGCGGATGAACGACGTCGACTACACGCGGATCCGGCGGGCCTGGGAATCCGCACGGGTCGACCCCTCGCGCGCCGTCGCCTTCGCCGACGCCGTGCGCGCCAAGGGCGCGGGCGCCTGCGTCCACCCGTCCGGCGCGCGGGACCTGCCCGTCCGGGCCGCACGGCACGACCTGCTGGCCCGGCAGGTGCTGCTCGGCACGGTCGACGACAACGAGCGCAACCCGTACGGCAGGCGCGGGACCCGCCTCGCCCTCGACCCCGGGGTGCTCGGCACCTCGCTGCTCGCCGTCGGCCCCTCCGGCGCGGGCAAGACCCGGCAGCTGGTGCGACCCCTCGTCGAGTCGCTCGCCCTCCAGGCACTGGCCGGACAGGCCGCCGTCATCGCCGTCGCCTCGACCGGCACCGACCTCGGGCCGGACGCCGCCTTCGACGTCGTCGTCCGCGTCGCGGACCCCGAGTCCGTGTACGACCTCGACCTCTACGGGGGGACCACCGACCCCGACGAGGCCGCCAACCTGCTCGCCGAAGCGTTCGTAGGCGACGTCCCCGGCGTGGAGGTGCGCCGGGCGGCGACGGCCCTCGCCCAGCTGCTCGGCCCCTTCCGAGCCGCGTACGGGCGTTTCCCCGCCGTGCCCGAGCTGCGCGAGCTGCTCGACCAGGTGCCCGAGGCCCGCGCCGAGCTGCGCACCGCCCTGGAGGACGCCGGCGAGCACGTGATGCTCCGCGAGCTCGACGCCCGCGAACGGCAGTACGGGACGCACGGAGACCCCGGGCCGGCCCTCGCCGACCGGGTGGCCCTGCTCGACCGCCCGGCGTTCGCGGGCTTCTTCGACACCACCGGGCAGGGGCGGCCCTTCTCGCTGCGGGCCCTGGAGCACCCGCTGCGCGTGCGCATCGACCTTCCCGAGCGCGGCCACGCCGACGCCTCCCGGATCCTTGCCCGACTGCTGCTCGCACAGTTCAACGCCTCCGCCGCGGCCCGCGCCGACCGCTCCCTGTTCGCGTTCCTCGCCTTCGACGACGCCTCGCACACCCTGACCCCGCAGACCGTGCGGGGCCTGCAGCGACTGCGCTCGGCCAACGCGGGCGTCCTGCTCACGCTGCGCACGCTGGACGACGTACCGGAGGCGCTGCGCACCCCGCTACTCGGGGCGGTCGGCTGCCGGATGGCCTTCTCAGGGGTCACCACCTGGGACGGCGGGCGCTTCGCCGAGGCCTGGGGCACCGAGTGGGTGGAGACGCGCGACGTGACCCACCGGACGGTCTTCGCCGACCAGCCGCTGACCCGGGCGATCCACGCCTTCCGCAAGCTCGTCACCGGCAAGGCCGTGACCACGGACGCGGTGACCGTGCGGCAGGTGGAGCGGGAGCGGTGGTCGGCCTCCGAGCTGGCACACGCCGTGCCGCCCGGGTACGCGGTGCTGTCGTTGACCTCCGTCCAGGGGGAGCGGGCGGCTCCGCTGCTGGTCCGGCTGGCCGCCACGGGCTGAGTCGACCCGTACGGGGTGGCAGAATCGAGGGGAGTCGTTCATACGACAAGGCGAAATTCCTCGTCCTGCCCTCCCTTCCTTTAAGGCCGCTGGTACCCGATGCCGCTCACCCTCGCCTCACTCGTCCAGCATTCGGCGCTCAAACTCAGCGTCCGGGCGGGGGAGGGCCGCCTCGACACCCCCGTGCGCTGGGCGCACGTCAGCGAGCTCGCCGACCCCGTCCCCTACATGGAGGGCGGTGAGCTCCTCCTGATCACCGCCATGAAATTGGACGCGGAGGACCCGCAGGAGATGCGCCGGTACGTGCGCCGCCTCGCCGCGGCCGGGGTCGTCGGCATCGGCTTCGCCGTCGGGGTGAACTACGAGGCGATCCCGCAGGCCCTGGTCGAGGCCGCCGAAGCGGAGGATCTGCCGCTGCTGGAGGTCCCCCGCAGGACCCCGTTCCTCGCGATCAGCAAGGCCGTCTCGGCGGCCCTCGCGGCCGACCAGTACCGGGCGGTCACCGCCGGCTTCGAGGCGCAACGGGAGCTGACCCGGGCCGCGCTCTCCGCCGACGGCCCCGCCGAGCTGCTGGCGAAGCTGGCGGCACACGTGCACGGCTGGGCCGCCCTGTACGACACCTCGGGGGCCGTCGTCGCGGCCGCCCCGGATTGGGCCGCGCGGCGGGCCGCCCGACTGACCCCGGACGTGGAGCGGCTGCGCGAGCGGCCGGCGCCGGCGAGCGCCGTGGTGGGCGGGTCGGAGGACCGGGTCGAGCTCCAGTCGCTGGGGACGGGCCGGCGGGCCCGCGGGGCGCTGGCCGTGGGCACCGGAGCCCCGCTGGGCACCGCCGAGCGGTACGCCGTGCACTCCGCGGTGGCGCTGCTGACCCTGACCACCGAGCGGTCGCGCTCGCTGCACGACGCCGAATCCCGGCTGGGGGCGGCCGTGCTGCGGATGCTGCTGGACGGGGAGGCCGAGCACGCCCGGGCGGTGGCGGGAGACCTGTACGGGGCCCTGCTGGAGGCGCCGTTCCGGCTGATCGTCGCGGAGCCGGCGCTGCAGGGGACCGCGCAGCCGGAGGGGCTGGCCCTGCTGGCGGACACGGTGGAGTCGGCTGCCGCCCGTGCCGGGGAGGCCCTGCTGGTGGTGCCCGAGCCGGGGCGGCTGGTGGTACTGGCCGCCGACGGGGGTTCCGCGGTGCAGGCCTGCGCGGACCACGCGGAAGCGCTGGAGTCGCGGCGCGGGCGGGAGACGGTGGGGCCGGAGCCGGACGAGCTGGTGGTCGGTCTGTCCGCTCCGGCCGTCCCCTCGGGAGTGGCGGCGGCCTTCAAACAGGCCGATCAGGCGCTGGCCGTGGCCCGGCGGCGGGGCCGCCCGATGGTGGAGCACGAGGACCTGGCGGCGGGCTCGGTCCTGCCGCTGCTCGCCGACGACGCGGTACGGGCCTTCGCGGACGGCACCCTGCGGGCACTCCGGGAGCACGACGAGAAGGGCCGGGGAGACCTGGTGGCCTCGCTCCAGGCGTGGCTCTCCCGGCACGGCCAGTGGGACGCCGCCGCGGCCGACCTGGGCGTCCACCGGCACACCCTGCGCTACCGGATGCGGCGGGTGGAGGAGATCCTCGGCCGCTCCCTCGACGATCCGGACGTCCGGATGGAGCTCTGGCTCGCCCTGAAGGCCACCTCGACCCCGTCGTAGCACCCGGAACACCCGGAGCGCTCGTAGCGCCCGACGTCGATGGGTCCACCGCCGCGCGCGGGAGGGCCCGCGGGGCGACGACACTGACAAAGCGGCGCGGCCGGCGCGGCAGGTACTCCACCCCGGACAAACGCCGAAACGCCCCCGGAGTCCTACGGTGGTGGGGACAAGGACCCGCACAACTCCGAAGGGCCGGGATTCGCATGACTTCCACCCACGCCTTCTGGCTCGCCGGCCGCCAGGCCACCGGCGAGGACAGCTTCGACGTCCACTCTCCGTGGGACAACCGGCTCGTCGGCACCGTCAGCGTGCCCACCGACGCCCAGGTCGAAGAGGCCGTGGCCGCGGCGCACGCCGTGACGGCGGAGTTTTCCGCGACCCCCGCCCACGTGCGTGCCGCCGCCCTGGACCACGTGTCCAAGCGGCTCGTCGAGCGCACCGAGGAGATCGCCCAGCTGATCTCCGCCGAGAACGGCAAGCCCATCAAGTGGGCGCGCGGTGAGGTCGGCCGTGCGGTGTCCGTGTTCCGCTTCGCCGCCGAAGAGGCCCGCCGCTTCAATGGCGGAGAGGCCCAGCGCCTCGACACCGACGCCGGTGGCGTCGGCCGCCTCGCCCTGACCCGCCGCTTCGTCAAGGGCCCGGTCCTCGGCATCGCGCCGTTCAACTTCCCGCTGAACCTGTGCGCCCACAAGGTGGCCCCGGCCATCGCCGTCGGCGCGCCGATCATCCTGAAGCCGGCCCCGGCGACCCCGCTCTCCGGCCTGATCCTGGGCGAGCTGCTCGCCGAGACCGACCTCCCGGCCGGTTCCTGGTCGGTCCTGCCGGTCGCCAACGACAAGATGCCGGCCCTGGTGAAGGACGAGCGCCTGCCCGTCATCTCCTTCACCGGCTCCGACAAGGTCGGCTACGCCATCCAGCAGTCGGTGCCCCACAAGCACTGCACCCTGGAGCTCGGTGGCAACGCCGCCGCCGTGGTCCTGGACGACTGGACCTCCGAGGCCGACCTCGACTGGGCCGCGACCCGCATCGCGACCTTCTCGAACTACCAGGCCGGCCAGTCCTGCATCTCCGTGCAGCGCGTGATCGCCGACGCCTCCGTGTACGACCGTCTCGTCGAGAAGGTCGTCGCGAAGGTCCAGGCCCAGGTCACCGGTGACCCGTCCGACTCCGCCACCGACGTCGGCCCCCTCGTCTCCGAGGACGCCGCCAAGCGCGTCGAGGCCTGGGTCGACGAGGCGGTCTCCGCCGGAGCCAAGCTGCTCACCGGCGGCAAGCGCGAGGGCGCCTCGTACGAGCCCACCGTGATCGCCGAGCTGCCCGCGGACACCACCCTCGCCGTCGAGGAGGTCTTCGGTCCGGTGCTGACGCTGACGAAGGTCGAGAACACCGACGAGGCCTTCGCCGCCGTCAACGACTCGAAGTTCGGCCTCCAGACCGGCGTCTTCACCCGGAACATCCAGACCGCGTTCCGCGCCCACCGCGAGCTCGAGGTCGGCGGCGTGATCGTCGGCGACGCGCCGTCCTACCGCGCCGACCAGATGCCGTACGGCGGCGTCAAGCAGTCCGGTGTGGGCCGCGAGGGCGTCCGCTACGCGATGGACGACTACACGTACGAGCGGGTCCTGGTCCTGACCGGCCTCGACATCTGATCCTCGTACGGCCCAGAGCCGACGGCCGGAGCCCACTGTGCGGGGGCTCCGGCTGTCCCCTTTTCCTTGCTCGGTTTGCCTCCGGGGCGCTCATGCCGGCGAAGGACGCCGTGCGTCCTCGAACCGCTCGTTCCTCGTGGTTTCTCCGGGCGCTCACGGTCTTTCGCCGGGGCGCCCCTTCGGCTCACTCGCCGTCCTTTCCGCCGCAGCGCCCCTCCGGTTCACTCGCCAGGAGGTAGCAGGGCTTACGGGCCGGATTTCCCTCGCTCGGACCGCCCCGGCTTTTCCCGGCGGGCCGGAGAGGGTACGACTCACAGGTAGCACCGGCCAGTAGGCCGGTACCACCGACTCCGGCGGCGAGGTGAGTCCCCTCATGTCCGCAACACAGCCCAAGGTGACCGAGCGCGAGGCACGGCAGGTCGCGGAAGCGGCCCGGGAACAGGACTGGCGCAAGCCCAGCTTCGCCAAGGAACTCTTCCTCGGGCACTTCCGGCTCGACCTGATCCACCCGCACCCGATGCCCGCAGACGAGGACGTCCGGCGCGGCGAGGCCTTCCTGGCCCGGCTCCGGGCGTTCTGCGAGAGCGAGCTCGCAGACGGCCTCCCTGCGCGCATCGAGCGGGAGGCCAAGATCCCCGACGAGACCGTGCGCAGGCTCAAGCAACTCGGTGCCCTTGGCATGAAGATCGACCCCAAGTACGGGGGCCTGGGCCTCACCCAGGTGTACTACAACAAGGCGCTGGCCCTCGTCGCCTCGGTCAGCCCCGCCATCGGCGCCCTGCTCTCCGCGCACCAGTCGATCGGCGTCCCGCAGCCGCTCAAGATGTTCGGC
Source organism: Streptomyces sp. NPDC006430 (assembly GCF_040612395.1). Lineage (NCBI taxonomy): Bacteria > Bacillati > Actinomycetota > Actinomycetes > Kitasatosporales > Streptomycetaceae > Streptomyces > Streptomyces sp. NPDC006430. The sequence continues at coordinate 49,178 of NZ_JBEXQA010000036.1, read as the reverse complement.
ACGCAGGAACAGAAGGACACCTACCTGCCGCGCTGCGCGACCACCGCCATCAGCGCCTTCCTGCTCACGGAGCCGGACGTCGGATCCGACCCGGCACGACTGGCCACCACCGCGGTCCCCGACGGCGAGGACGCGTACGTCCTCGACGGGGTGAAGCTCTGGACCACCAACGGGGTCGTCGCGGACCTGCTGGTGGTGATGGCCCGGGTACCGAAGTCGGAGAACCACCGGGGCGGGATCACCGCCTTCGTCGTCGAGGCAGATTCGCCGGGCGTCACCGTCGAGCACCGCAACGCCTTCATGGGTCTGCGCGGGCTGGAGAACGGCGTCACACGCTTCCACCAGGTGCGCGTACCGGCCGGCCAGCGCATCGGCGCGGAGGGAGCCGGGCTCAAGATCGCACTGACCACCCTCAACACGGGCCGGCTGTCCCTGCCCGCCATGTGCGTCGGCTCCGGGAAGTGGTGCCTGAAGATCGCCCGCGAATGGTCCGGAGTGCGCGAGCAGTGGGGCCGCCCGGTCGCCCGGCACGAGGCCGTGGGCGCCAAGATCTCCTTCATCGCCGCCACCACCTTCGCGCTCGAAGCGGTCGTGGACCTGGCCTCCCAGATGGCCGACGAAGACCGCAACGACATCCGCATCGAGGCCGCCCTCGCCAAGCTCTACGGAAGCGAGAAGGCCTGCCTGATGGCCGACGAACTCGTCCAGATCCGGGGCGGGCGCGGTTTCGAGACCGCCGAGTCGCTGGCCGCCCGCGGCGAGCGCGCCGTCCCCGCCGAGCAGATGCTGCGCGACCTGCGCATCAACCGGATCTTCGAGGGCTCCACCGAGATCATGCACCTGCTGATCGCCCGCGAGGCCGTCGACGCCCACCTGTCGGTCGCCGGCGACCTGATCGACCCCGAGAAGGCACTGGGCGACAAGGCCCGGGCGGGCGCCCGCGCCGCCGGGTTCTACGCCCGCTGGCTGCCCAAGCTGGCCACCGGCCCCGGCCAGGTCCCCGGGGCGTACCGAGGCTTCCACCCGAGCGGTCACCCCGACCTTGCCGTCCACCTGCGCTACGTGGAGCGCAGCGCCCGCAAACTCGCCCGGTCCACCTTCTACGCCATGTCCCGCTGGCAGGGCCGCATGGAGACCAAACAGGGGTTCCTCGGCCGGATCGTCGACATCGGCGCCGAACTCTTCGCGATGAGCGCGGCCTGCGTGCGGGCCGAGCACCTGCGGGCCTGCGGCGACCACGGCCGCGAGGCTTACCAGCTGGCCGACGCCTTCTGCCAACAGTCCCGGGTCCGGGTCGAAGAACTCTTCGGCCGGCTCTGGTCCAACACGGACGACCTGGACCACAGGGTCGTCGCCGGGGTGCTCTCCGGCACCTACGCCTGGCTCGAAGAGGGTGTACTCGACCCCTCCGGCGACGGCCCCTGGATCGCGGAGGCCGCCCCCGGCCCGTCGACGCACGAAAACGTGCACCGCCCCATCCGCTGACCTGCGATCATCGCCGCACGCCGGAACAGGCGTACGAGAGCGGCGACGGGGAATCGGATGAACGTGAACGTGGACAGGGAGAGCCGACGGCTCGCCTGGTGCGTGGCGCTGCTGCTGCGCCACGCACCGGACGCCGTCGCCTCGGACGTCCTGCGGCGCCTCGATGCGCCCACCCGCCGGTTCCTGTGCCGGGACGAGGCGCTGCCCGCCTCCACCGTCACCCTGCTGTTGCGCGAGGGCAGCGACGAGGACCGGCGGCTCGTGGCGCGCAACCCCCGGGTCTTCGGCCGCCCGCTGCCGGGACTGCCCGGGCCCGCGCGCTACGCGGCCCGTACGGGACCTCGGCCCGAACTGTTCGGCACCCTCCGGGCGGAACTGGCCGGCGCCGTGGCGGGCCCCTCGGCAGCCCGCACCGCAGAGCAGCCCCCCGACCCGGCAGCCGGTTCCGCAGCCGGCCCCGGGCTGAGCACCGCGGAGCTGGCCTTCCTCCTGCGCCGGCACGGGCGCCGCCGACCGCGGGTCCCGCTCGCCCTGCTGCGCCTTCCGTACGAGCAGGACCCCGCGGCCCTGCTCGCGGAGCACGCCCGCGCCCCGTTCGCGCCCGGCGCCGTCGAAGCCCTGCTGCTCGTCGGCGGGCTGCCCCGCGAAGCCTGCCTCGGGCTGCTCGACAGCCGCGCGCGGCGCACGTACGGGCCGGGCTGGCACCGCCCGGCCGTCCGGGCCGTCCGGATGGGCCTGATCACCTTCGACGAACTCGTCACGCACACCGCGCCCGCCCACCGCACCCTGCTCCTCACCGACCTGACCGTGCGGGGCGCCCTGCGCTGGAACCTGCCCGAGAAGGCGGAGTTGCGCACGGCCGTCGGCCGGGTCCTGCGCCCCGCGCTCGGCGACGACCCGCGGCGATGGACGGAGCTGGCGCGGTGCGCCCCCGGCTTCGACGGCACCCTTCCCGAGCTCGCGGCAGCCGTTGCCGCGGGCACGGCCAGTGCTGCGCAGCGCCCCGATCCGGCCCCGGTGGCCGGTCTCGCCCGGGCCGTCGAGGCCCTCGGCCCCTCCTCGCCCTGGCCGGCGGCCGGCGGTGTCGACCGCGAACTGGCCCTGGCGAGCCTGGGCGTCCCCAATGCGATGGGGGACATCCACGAGGACATCCGCTGGGTGCGGGCCTGCCTCGACCGGCGCATCCTCACCGGCGCCGACGTGATCCGGTACAAGGCCCCCGCCGCCTGGGCGCTGGACGAGGACCACTGGCTCGGCGACATCGACCACCCCGACCGGCACGACCGGCACCCGTGGGTGCTCGAAGCGCGCGCCGAGGCCGACCGGCTGCTCGACGGCGCCCTCGGTACCGACGCCGACGCCTGGTGGCGGGCCGCCCGCACCCTGCCGGAATTCATCGGCAGCCTCCCGGATCTGCTGGCGCAGGTCTCGGACGGGGACTCCGTGTCCAAGCGCTCCTGAGTTGCGGCAACAATGGGGGGCATGAGCGACCGCCCAGCCCCCCTTGCCGATCCGCACCTCCTCTTCGACCCCGCGGCCGGCCGGCGGGACATCGTCATCCTCGGCTCCACCGGGTCCATCGGGACCCAGGCCATCGACCTCGCCCTGCGCAATCCGGACCGGTTCCGGGTGACGGGGTTGTCCGCCGCAGGCGGGCGCGTCGGACTGCTGGCCGAGCAGGCCCGGCTGCTGCGGGTGAACACCGTGGCCGTTGCGCGCGAGGACGTCGTGCCGGCCCTGAAGGAGGCACTGAGCGCGCAGTACGGCGCCTCCGAGCCGCTGCCGGAGATCCTGGCCGGGCCCGATGCGGCGACCGAGCTCGCCGCCTCGGCGTGCCACACCGTGCTCAACGGCATCACCGGTTCCATCGGCCTCGCGCCCACCCTCGCCGCACTGCGGGCGGGCCGCACCCTGGCCCTGGCCAACAAGGAGTCGTTGATCGTCGGCGGCCCGCTGGTCAAGGCCCTCGCGAAGCCCGGCCAGATCATTCCGGTCGACTCCGAGCACGCGGCCCTCTTCCAGGCGCTCGCCGCCGGCACCCGGGCCGACGTGCGCAAGCTCGTGGTCACCGCCTCCGGCGGCCCCTTCCGTGGCCGCACTCGCGCTGAGCTGGCCGGCGTCACCGTCGAGGACGCCCTCGCGCACCCCACCTGGGCCATGGGCCCGGTGATCACCATCAACTCGGCGACCCTGGTCAACAAGGGCCTGGAAGTCATCGAGGCGCACCTGCTCTACGACATCCCCTTCGACCGCATCGAGGTCGTGGTCCATCCGCAGTCCTACGTCCACTCGATGGTGGAGTTCTCCGACGGTTCCACGCTCGCCCAGGCGACCCCGCCGGACATGCGCGGACCGATCGCGATCGGCCTCGGCTGGCCCGAGCGGGTCCCGGACGCGGCTCCCGCCTTCGACTGGAGCAAGGCGTCGACCTGGGAGTTCTTCCCGCTGGACACCGAGGCCTTCCCGTCGGTCGGACTGGCCCGGCACGTGGGCACCCTGGGCTCCACCGCCCCCGCCGTGTTCAATGCGGCGAACGAGGAGTGCGTAGCGGCGTTCCTGGCCGGCCGGCTGCCGTTCACAGCAATCATGGATACGGTCTCTGCCGTGGTCGATGAGCACGGGACGCCGGACGCGGGAACTTCCCTCACCGTCGCGGACGTCCTCGAAGCGGAGACCTGGGCCAGGGCCCGGGCACAGGAGATGGCGGCCAGGGCCGCCGTGGAGGCGCGCGCATGACGGCATTCATGACGGTGCTCGGAGTAATCATCTTCGGATTCGGGCTGCTCGTTTCCATCGCCTGGCACGAGCTCGGCCACCTCTCCACGGCCAAGCTCTTCGGCATCCGGGTGCCCCAGTACATGGTCGGCTTCGGCCCGACCATCTGGTCGCGGCACAAGGGCGAGACCGAGTACGGGATCAAGGCCATCCCGATGGGCGGCTACATCCGCATGATCGGGATGTTCCCGCCCGGTGAGGACGGCAGGGTCACCGCCCGGTCGACCTCGCCGTTCCGCTCGATGATCGAGGACGCACGCTCGGCGGCGTACGAGGAACTCCAGCCGGGCGATGAGACGCGGCTCTTCTACACGCGCAGGCCGTGGAAGCGCGTGATCGTGATGTTCGCGGGCCCGTTCATGAACCTGGTGCTGGCGCTGGCGATCTTCTTCGGCGTCTGGATGACCTTCGGGCTCAACCAGCTGACCACCCAGGTCGCGAGCGTCTCGCCGTGCGTCATCCAGCAGAGCGAGAACCGCGAGGTCTGCAAGGACGGCGACCCGGTCGCCCCGGCCAAGGCCGCCGGTCTGCAGGCGGGCGACAGGATCGTGGCGTTCAACGGCCGCAAGGTGGCCGACTGGGCCGCCCTGCAGAAGCAGATCCGCGACACCATCGGCCCCGCCACCGTCACGGTCGTCCGGGACGGGAAGCAGCAGTCCCTCCCGGTCAACCTGATCGAGAACAAGGTCGCCAAGACGGACGGCCGCGGCGGATACGTCAAGGGTCAGTACGTGACGGCCGGCTGGCTCGGGTTCAGCCCGATGAGGGAGACCACCCAGCTGTCGTTCGGCCAGTCCGTGGACCACATGGGCGAGGTCGTCGACAACAGCGTCCAGGGGCTGCTGGGGCTCCCGGCCAAGATCCCGGCGCTGTGGAACGCCGCCTTCGGCGGCGCCGAGCGCGAGCCCGACTCCCCGATGGGCATCATCGGTGCCGCCCGGATCAGCGGTGAGATCGCGACCATGGACATCCCGGCCGAGCAGCGCCTGGTGTTCTTCCTCCAGCTCGTCGGTTTCTTCAACCTCTCGCTGTTCCTGTTCAACATGCTGCCGCTGCTACCGCTGGACGGCGGGCACATCGCGGGCGCCCTGTGGGAGTCGATCCGGCGCACCCTGGCCCGGGTCTTCCGGCGCCCCGACCCGGGCCCGTTCGACGTGGCCCGACTGATGCCCGCCGCGTACGTGGTGGCCGGCGTCTTCGTCTGCTTCACGCTGCTCGTGCTCGTGGCGGACGTGGTGAACCCGATCAAGATCACCTAGTTCGTCCGCAGGTGCGGTGGGACGTACGGGAGCCGGGCACGCTTCGTGCCCGGCTCCCCACAATTCGGGTGTTCCACGCCTCGGATGCGTGGGCCGCGCCGTGGTTGGCGTAATCTCGAAGCCTGGAGCCCGCCGATCTCGGGACCTTGATCCACACCTTGGGGTTGCACAGCAGATGACTGCCATCTCTCTCGGAATGCCGTCCGTACCGACGAAGCTTGCCGACCGCAGGGTCAGCCGCAAGATCCAGGTCGGTTCGGTGGCCGTCGGTGGTGACGCACCCGTGTCGGTGCAGTCGATGACCACCACCCGTACCTCCGACATCGGCGCCACGCTCCAGCAGATCGCCGAGCTGACCGCCTCCGGCTGCGAGATCGTGCGCGTGGCGTGCCCGACCCAGGACGACGCCGACGCCCTCGCCGTCATCGCGAAGAAGTCGCAGATCCCGGTGATCGCGGACATCCACTTCCAGCCCAAGTACGTGTTCGCCGCGATCGACGCCGGCTGCGCCGCCGTGCGCGTGAACCCGGGCAACATCAAGCAGTTCGACGACAAGGTCAAGGAGATCGCGAAGGCCGCCAACGACGCGGGCACCCCGATCCGCATCGGCGTCAACGCGGGCTCGCTCGACGCCCGACTGCTCAAGAAGTACGGCAAGGCCACCCCCGAGGCGCTGGTCGAGTCCGCACTGTGGGAGGCCTCCCTCTTCGAGGAGCACGGCTTCAGCGACATCAAGATCTCGGTCAAGCACAACGACCCGGTCGTCATGGTCAACGCGTACCGCCAGCTGGCCGCCCAGTGCACGTACCCGCTGCACCTCGGCGTCACCGAGGCCGGCCCCGCCTTCCAGGGCACCATCAAGTCCGCGGTCGCCTTCGGCGCGCTGCTCTCCGAGGGCATCGGCGACACCATCCGCGTCTCCCTCTCGGCCCCCCCGGTCGAGGAGGTCAAGGTCGGCCGCCAGATCCTGGAATCGCTGAACCTCAAGCCGCGCCGCCTGGAAATCGTCTCCTGCCCGTCCTGCGGCCGCGCCCAGGTGGACGTCTACAAGCTGGCCGAGGAGGTCACTGCGGGCCTCACGGGCATGGAGGTCCCGCTGCGCGTCGCGGTCATGGGCTGCGTCGTCAACGGTCCGGGCGAGGCCCGTGAGGCCGACCTCGGCGTCGCCTCCGGCAACGGCAAGGGCCAGATCTTCGTGAAGGGCGAGGTCATCAAGACCGTGCCCGAGTCGAAGATCGTGGAGACCCTCATCGAAGAGGCGATGAAGATCGCCGAGCAGATGGAGAAGGACGGGGTCGCCTCCGGCGAGCCCACCGTCGCCATCGGCGTCTGAGCCCCTCGGCGCCCCCGAGCGCCCCGTGTACCCGGTCCCGGCCCCGTTCCCGCAGCTCGCGGGCGGGGTCGGGGCTCTTTCGTAACCGGCGCGACCGGGCATCCCCGAGTGACGGCGGGTAGAGTTCGGAGATCAGCAGACTTGTATGGTGAGGCCCCAGTGTTGACGCAGACCACCACCCGGGTCCTTGACCCCAGTGATCTCGACGCCGCTCTCGAAGTCCTCGGACGCGAGCCGGTCGAGAACGCCTTCGTCACCTCCCGGGTCCAGGTCGCAGGTCTCGACCCCTGGCGCCTGGGCGGCGAGATGTGGGGCTACTACGCCGACGGGGAGCTGCGCTCCCTTTGCTACGCGGGAGCGAACCTGGTCCCCGTCTGCGCCGGTCCCGAAGCCGTCCGCGCCTTCGCCGACCGGGCCCGCCGCACCGGTCGCCGCTGCTCCTCCATCGTCGGGCCCGCCGACGCCACCCGACTGCTGTGGCAGCTCCTGGAGCCCAGTTGGGGACCGGCCCGTGACGTCCGCTCGCACCAGCCGCTCATGGTCACCGAGCAGCCGTCCACCGAGGTGCGGCCCGACGGGCTCGTCCGTCGGATCCGCAAGGACGAGATGGACCTGATCATGCCCGCCTGCGTGGCCATGTTCACCGAGGAGGTCGGCGTCTCGCCGATGGCCGGCGATGGCGGGCTGCTCTACCAGGCCCGGGTCGCCGAGCTGGTCGGCACGGGCCGCTCCTTCGCCCGCGTCGAGGACGGCAGGGTCGTCTTCAAGGCGGAGATCGGTGCCGCGACCTCCGGCGCCTGCCAGATCCAGGGCGTGTGGGTGGACCCCGAGTTCCGCGGTCGCGGGCACTCCGAGACCGGAATGGCCGCCGTCGTCGAGTTCGCACTGCGCGACGTCGCCCCCGTGGTCAGCCTCTACGTCAACGACTTCAACACCGCAGCCCGAGCGGCGTACCGGCGGGTCGGATTCCGCGAAGTCGGCGCGTTCATGAGCGTCCTCTTCTAGCTGCCGGCCCCGAACCCGTGATCGGGACAGGGTCCTTCGGGGCATACCGGCAGGCAGGGGCCGCCCAGTAAGGTCGGCCGCATGCTGCCTACCCCCGAGGGCGACCACCCCGACCGGCCCGCCGGACTCCGCATCGGCCCCCTCGACCTCGCCGCCCGCGTGGACGAGGCCCTGCGCGTGCAGGCCGTGGCCTTCGGACTGAGCGAGGAGGAGGTCGGCATCCGGCGCTACATCGTGCAGCGCCACATGACCTGCCGCGGAGCCCGGGCGCTCGGCGCGTTCACCGACGACGGTGCGCTCGCCGGGTTCGTGTACGGGATGCCGAACGACCGGGGGTACTGGTGGTCCTCGGTCGTCGAACCGTATCTGCGGGCCGAGGGGCACGAGGGCTGGCTCGACGGCTCCTTCGTCATCACCGAGCTGCACGTCCACCCCGGCTTCCAGGGCCGCGGCGTCGGCCGCGCCCTCATCACCCGGATCACCGACACCGCCGAGGAGACCCGCTCGATCCTCTCCGCCGTCGACACCGATAGCCCGGCCCGCGGGCTCTACCGGGCCCTCGGATACACGGACCTCGCCCGTCGGGTGCACTTCCCGAGCGCCAGCATGCCGTACGCCGTCATGGGGGCGCCGCTGCCGCTGCGCCGGCCCTGAAGCAGGCCCCGCGGCGTCCGCCGGTCCGCGGAGCCGGATCGGCGTCCGCGTATTCGTTTCCGGCGCCCGCGCGACCACCGGTAGCCTCCCGACATGTCTACGCAACACGTGCAGCGCATGTCCCGCCTCATGGCCAAGACCCTCCGCGAGGACCCGGCCGACGCGGAGACCCTCAGCCACCGGCTCCTCGTCCGCGCAGGGTACGTCCGCCGCAGCTCCGCGGGCGTGTGGACCTGGCTGCCGCTCGGCAAGAAGGTCCTCGACAACGTCTCGCGCATCGTCCGCGAGGAGATGGACGCGATCGGGGCCCAGGAGGTACTGCTCCCGGCACTGCTGCCGAAGGAACCGTACGAGGTCAGCGGGCGCTGGTCGGAGTACGGTGACCTGCTCTTCCGGCTCAAGGACCGCAAGGGCGCGGACTACCTGCTCGGCCCCACCCACGAGGAGATCTTCACCCTGGTGGTGAAGGACCAGTGCACGTCCTACAAGGACCTGCCGGTCATGCTCTACCAGATCCAGACCAAGTACCGAGACGAGGCCCGGCCGCGGTCCGGGGTGCTGCGGGGCCGCGAGTTCCAGATGAAGGACTCGTACTCCTTCGACGTGAGCGACGAGGGCCTCGCACACTCCTACGCCCTGCACCGGGCGGCCTACCAGCGGATCTTCGAGCGGCTCGGACTGGACTACCGGATCGTGTCGGCGGTGTCGGGGGCGATGGGCGGCTCGGCGTCGGAGGAGTTCCTCGCGCCGGCAGCCGCGGGCGAGGACACCTTCGTGGACTGCCCGTCGTGCGACTACGCGGCGAACACGGAGGCGGTGACCTTCGCCCTGACCCCCGTGACCGCCGAACACCCCGCGCTCGACGAGGTGGATACCCCCGACACCCCGACGATCGAGACGCTGGCGGCGCACCTTGGTGTCCCCGCGTCGGCGACCCTGAAGAACCTCCTGGTGAAGGTCGACGGCGAGATCGTGGCCGTGGGCGTGCCCGGGGACCGGGAAGTGGACCTCGGCAAGCTCGGAGAGCATCTGGCCCCGGCGGTGGTGGAGTTGGTGACGGCCGAGGACTTCGTCGACCGTCCGGATCTGGTACGCGGTTACGTGGGCCCGCAGGGTCTCGACAAGGTCCGCTACCTGGCCGACCCCCGTGTCGCGCCCGGCACTTCGTGGGTGACGGGGGCCAACAAGGCTGACACGCACGCCCGGAACGTGGTGTGCGGACGGGACTTCGAGGTGGACCAGTACCTGGACGTGGTCGTCGTGGAGCCCGGCGACCCCTGCCCGCGCTGCGGTACCGGTCTCCGGCTGGACCGCGCGATCGAGATCGGTCACATCTTCCAACTGGGCCGCAAGTACGCGGACGCGTTCGGGCTGGACGTGCTCGGACGCGAGGGCAAGCCGGTGCGGGTCACGATGGGCTCGTACGGCATCGGCGTCTCGCGCGCGGTGGCCGCACTGGCCGAGCAGACCGCCGACGAGCGGGGACTGGCCTGGCCGGCGGCGGTGGCCCCCGCGGACGTGCACGTCGTGGCGGCGGGCAAGGCGGTGCAGTTGCAGTTGGCGGAATCGGCGGCCGGCGCCCTGGCCTCGGCCGGGCTGCGCGTCCTGCTGGACGACCGGCCGGGCCTGTCACCGGGCGTGAAGCTGACGGACGCGGAGCTGATCGGGGTCCCGTGGATCCTGGTGGCGGGCCGCCGGTCCGCCGACGAGGTGGTCGAACTCCAGCACCGCGCCACGGGCACCCGAGAGGAACTCCCCCTGGCCGAAGCCCTGGCCCGCCTGACGTAGCCCCGACCACAAGCCCCGTCCCGGCGGAGGCTCCGCGCATGGCACGGCCGGGGCTCAGGTGCTGTCGTCAGGGCCGGGTCCGCGCGGGCCCGGGCCCCGGGCGGTCCGGTCCGTGACGGGATCTCCCGGGCCGTCCACCGGCGGTCCGGGAGCGGGGTCCGGTGCGGCGCCGTCAAGGGCCGCGGTCGCCCCGGCGCCCGTCGGGCCGTCTACCGCGGAGTCGCCCACCGTCGAGCCGTCCACCGCGGTGCCGGGGCCGGCCGGGGGAACCGGCCGCGCGTCCTGCGGTGGCGGTCCGGCCGGGCCGGGGGAGACGCTCGGAGTCGGAGCGGCGCGTTCCAGGAAGCGGAGCAGTTCCACCGGGAACGGCAGCACCAGGGTCGAGTTCTTCTCCGCGGCGACCGCCACCACCGTCTGCAGCAGGCGCAACTGCAGCGCCGCCGGCTGCTCCGACATCACCGCCGCCGCCTCCGCCAGCTTCTTCGAAGCCTGGAGCTCCGCATCCGCATTGATGACCCGTGCCCGGCGCTCGCGGTCCGCCTCCGCCTGGCGCGCCATCGAGCGTTTCATCGTCTCCGGCAGCGAGACGTCCTTGATCTCGACGCGGTCGATCTGTACGCCCCATCCCACCGCCGGGCTGTCGATCATCAGCTCCAGCCCCTGGTTCAGTTGCTCCCGGTTGGAGAGCAGATCGTCCAGGTCCGACTTGCCGATGATCGAGCGCAGCGAGGTCTGCGCCATCTGCGAGACCGCGAAGCGGTAGTCCTCCACCTCGATGATCGCGCTCGCCGCGTCCACGACCTTGAAGTACACGACCGCGTCCACGCGCACCGTGACGTTGTCCCGCGTGATGCCCTCCTGCGCCGGCACGGGCATCGTCACGATCTGCATGTTCACCTTGCGGAGCCGGTCGATGAACGGCACGACCATGGTGAAGCCCGGCCCGCGGATCCCTTGCCGCAGGCGGCCGAAGCGGAAGACCACTCCCCGCTCGTACTGGCGCACCACCCGTGAGGCAATACTTGCGTACAGCGCGACCCCCAAGGCTGCCGCGATCACCGCTGTCAGCAGTTCCTGGACCATAACGTCCTCCTGCCGGACATGTACCCGTATCTACGGTATGCCCTACAGCCAGGCGGCGAACTCCAGCAACAGCTCCGCGTCCCGCCGCCGCCCGGCGGCCAGCGCGCGGTTCCCGGATTCCACCGCGCGGAACAGCGTCCAGCCCCGCAGCCGGTCCCGGTCCACCTCCAGGGAATCGGCCAGCTTGTTCACCCGGCGACGGGCGCCCGCGGCCCCCGCCGACGACGCGACCTGGTCCTCCAGCCGGTCCCGGACCAACCGGGCCAGGTCGTACGCCCGCTCCCCGATCAGCGGGTCCGGGCCCACGGCCAGCCACGGAGCCCGCTCGCCCGCCAGCACCTTGCCCTGCCGGAAGTTCCCGTGCAGCAGCAGCTCTTCGCCGGTCAGGGCCGTCAGCTCCTCGCGCACCGCGAGCGCGCTGGACGCCAGCGCCTCGACCTCCGGCGGAGCCTTGCGCAGCGCTTCCGCCTGCTGGGCGGTGCGCTCCGCCACCGTCTCGAACGGGTGTCCGGTCGGCGGGGCCACCCACAGCCTGCGCAACGTCCCGCAGGCCTCCAGCAGGGCCTTCGTCTCGGGCAGCGACCGCAGCGAGACCTCGGGGTGCAGCCGCTCCAGCAGCAGCGCCCCGTCCTCCGCGTGGTGGCGGGTGTCGAGGACCCGTACGGAGCCGAACCCGCCCCAGTGCGCCAGCGCGGCCAGTTCCCGGTCGGGCCGCGCCTGCGGGGGAGCCAGCTTCAGCGCGGCCGGGGTCCCGTCCGGGTAGTGGACGAGGACGACCAGACTGCTCCGGCCGCCCGGAGCCTGCACCCGCTGGGCCTGGACCCCACGCCGGGCCAGCGCCTCCTCGGCGAGCCGGGGCAACTGCCCCAGCCAGTCCGCGTTCTGCGCCGATTCCGGCGTCTCGCCGAGCGCCCGTACGAGCCGCTGCGGCGGTTCGAAAGCCATGCGTGCCTGATCCCTTTCAGCCGTACCGGGCCCGTCCGCGGTTGTTCACCGCTTTTCCGTGAGCCCAGGGAAGGCTACGCCGACACCGCGCCAGCGTGCCGCGCGCACGGCCGCGGCGCTCAGCGCGTCGGCCGCTTCGCGGCGCAGCCGGCCGTCCGCCGCCCGCACCAGATCGGAGTACGCGCCCGCCACCCGGTCCTCGATCTCGGCGGCCAGCCGCTCGGCATCGGCCGGGGAGCGCACCTCGAACGGCAGGGCGTACGCGGCCTCCGCGGGCCGGGGCGCACCGCCCATCTCGCGCACCGTGCGGGCGAGGGCGTCCCGCCGTGAGACGTGGCCGCCGTGCGCCTCGCGGGCCTCGGTCGAGCGCGCGGACGAGGCCCTGGCGCCGATCACCCCGTAGCCGTACACGGCCGCGTGCTCGGCGGCGAGCGCGGACTGCGCGGCTTCCAGGGCCTGGGTGGCGGGGGAGGGTACGGCCTTCACGGGGTGTCTCCCTGAGGTGAGGTCAGCAGGTACGCGTGGACGGCGCCGCACGCGGCCACCGAGGCCAGCAGTCGGGCCAGTTCCCCGGGCGCCCCGGCCAGGGCGATGGTCCGGGCCTCGGACAGGTTCCGCTCGGCGTCCGCGAGGGCGGTCAGGGCCTCGTCGGGCTTGGGGGGCACCGGTTCGCGACTCGGTGCGGGAGCGCCGGCGGGCGCTGATGCGCCAGGGGAGACGGGAGAGGTGGGGGAGGGGGACCCCGAAGGCTTGCGGGGCGCGGTGTCCGCGGAGGCCAGGGCCGCGGTGTGCGCGGCGACCGCGGACCGCAGCGGTGCGAGGCGCGCGGCCAGGGCCGGATGGGCGGCGGCCGTGGCGTCGTAACGTTCCAGCAGTCGTTCGCTGTCCCGAACGGCTGTCTCGCGCATCCGCCGTTCGAGTGGAACCCGGGTGTCCGTGTCCGACGAGCCGCCCCCGTCGGAGCACCCGGTGAGCAGCGCCGCGCCGGCGCCGCCGGCGGCGCCGGCGAGCAGGCTCCTACGCGAGAGCCGCAAAGGCAGAGTCCAGGGCACGGCCACGTCCTCGAAAGTGGTGGTGGGGCAGGGTGTGATCACCGTACCCGGGCCCCTGTTCACACGGCGGACGGCAACACCCTCCGCGACCGGATACCCTTTGACCTGACACGCGAGGTAAACCACAACAGCACACGCGGCCGAGGAGTCACCCGGATGAGCACCACCCAGAGCGACAGGCTGCGCGGATTGCTGGAGCCGCTCGTCGCCGCCAAGGGCCTGGATCTCGAGGACATCGAGCTGTCCAAGGCCGGCAAGCGCCGGATGCTGCGCATCATCGTGGACTCCGACGAGGGCGTGGAGCTGGACGCGTGTGCCGAGCTGAGCCGCGAGGTCTCCGACAAGCTCGACGAAACCGATGTGATGGGCGAGGACGAGTACGTCCTCGAAGTGAGCTCGCCGGGCGCCGACCGCCCGCTGACCGAGCACCGTCACTACGTCCGGGCGATCGGCCGCCTGGCGAAGTTCCAGCTGACCGAAGGCGGGGAACTGATCGCCCGCATCCTCGACGTCGACGACGAGGGAATGGACCTTGAGGTTCCGGGTGTGAAGGGCCGCAAGGCGACCGCCCGCCGCATTGCTTTCACCGACATCGCCAAGGCGCGGGTCGAGATCGAGTTCAACCGCAAGGACAAGAAGGAAGAGGAGGCGTAGCCGTGGACATCGACATGAGTGCCCTGCGGGGTCTGGTCCGGGAGAAGGAGATCTCCTTCGACCTGCTCGTCGAGGCGATCGAGTCGGCCCTCCTCATCGCGTACCACCGCACCGAAGGAAGCTTCCGGCGCGCACGCGTGGAGCTGGACCGCACCAACGGTCACGTCGTCGTGTGGGCGACGGAGGACCCGCGGGACCTGGAGGAGGGGCAGGAGCCCAAGGAGTTCGACGACACGCCGTCGGACTTCGGCCGCATCGCCGCGACGACCGCCAAGCAGGTGATTCTGCAGCGCCTGCGCGATGCCGAGGACGACCTGACCTTCGGCGAGTTCGCGGGCCGCGAGGGCGACGTCATCACCGGTGTCGTCCAGCAGGGCAAGGACCCCAAGAACGTCCTCGTCGACATCGGCAAGCTCGAAGCCATCCTGCCCGTGCAGGAGCAGGTGCCCGGCGAGGAGTACACGCACGGACTCCGCATCAAGGCGTACGTCGTCCGGGTGGCGAAGGGTGTTCGCGGTCCGTCCGTGACCCTGTCGCGCACCCACCCCAACCTGGTGAAGAAGCTCTTCGCGCTGGAGGTCCCGGAGATCGCGGACGGCAGTGTCGAGATCTCGGCGATCGCCCGTGAAGCCGGTCACCGCACCAAGATCGCCGTACGGTCCACCCGCTCGGGCCTCAACCCGAAGGGCGCCTGCATCGGCCCGATGGGTGCCCGCGTGCGCAACGTGATGGCCGAGCTGCACGGCGAGAAGATCGACATCGTCGACTGGTCGGACGACCCGGCAGAGATGGTCGCGAACGCGCTGTCACCCGCCCGGGTGAGCAAGGTCGAGGTCGTCGACTGGGACACGCGCTCCGCCCGGGTGACCGTGCCCGACTACCAGCTGTCGCTGGCCATCGGCAAGGAGGGCCAGAACGCCCGCCTCGCCGCACGGCTCACCGGCTGGCGCATCGACATCCGTCCCGACACCGAGGCGTCCCCGGACGCCGACCGGGACCGGGACGGGGAATAAATCCGGTACCCGTCGGAGCTGTCCGACGGGTAGACAGGATCAAGACAGCAGATCTCGACAACATCCGTTCGATTTTTCGCCCGAAGGGGTGAGGTCGGTGCGGGGAGGTAGACTTAGGCGTGTCTGGCCGGACGCAAGCCCGCGCATGCCCCGAACGCACCTGTGTGGGGTGTCGGGAGCGAGCGGCCAAGAGCGATCTGCTGCGCATCGTGGCGATCAAGGACGAATGCGTCCCTGATCCAAGCGGTACGCTGCCCGGCCGGGGCGCCTATGTGCACCCCGCCGTGGTCTGTCTGGACAAGGCGGTCCGCCGCAGAGCGTTCCCCCGGGCCCTTCGGGCTCCGGGAGCGCTCGACACGGCCGGACTGAGCAAAGCCGTGGCCATCGAGGCCGAGGCGACACCGTAAGAAGTAGTACGGCACGGATACCCCGTGCGGTCAGGTACCTCGCGAGTTGGAAGTAGGTCGAGATTGCGATGAGCACTCGATGAGTACGCGATGAGTACGCCCATGAAGTAGCGACGGTCCGGCGTAACCCGGACCTAAAAGGAGCGAAGTGGCTAAGGTCCGGGTATACGAACTCGCTAAGGAGTTCGGAGTTGAGAGCAAGGTCGTCATGGCCAAGCTCCAGGAACTCGGTGAGTTCGTCCGTTCGGCGTCCTCGACGATCGAGGCGCCGGTTGTACGCAAGTTGACTGACGCACTGCAGGGGCCCGGCGGCAACGCCGGCAAGTCCGCTGCGAAGCCGGGTGCGCCCCGCAAGGCCGCCCCCGCCAAGCCCGGGGTTCCCACCCCGGGTGCTGTTGCACGTCCGGCCGCGCCGAAGCCCGGCGCACCGGCCCCCAAGCCGGCCGCTGCCGAGGCTCCGGCCGCCGCAGCGCCCGCCCCGGTGACTCCGGCCGCCTCCGGCCCGCGTCCCGGTCCGAAGGCTCCGGCCGCCCCGAAGCCCGCTCCGGCGGCGCCCGTGGCGACCGAGTTCTCCGCGCCTCCGGCGGCTCCGGCCGCCCCGGCGCGCACCGAGCGTCCCGCCCCCGGCGCGACCCCCGGCCCGCGTCCGGCGCAGCAGCGTCCCGCGGCCCAGGGCGGCCAGGCCGGTGCCCGTCCCGGCGCCCCGCGTCCGGCCGGCAGCACCCCCGGTGGTCAGGGTCAGCGCCCCGGTGGCGCTCAGGCCCCGCGTCCGCAGGGCGCCCGTCCGGCCGGTCCCCGTCCGGGCAACAACCCGTTCACCTCTGGTGGCTCCACCGGCATGGCGCGCCCGCAGGCGCCCCGTCCGGCCGGCGCGCCCCGTCCCGGTGCCCCCGGCGCCGGTGGCGGCCAGGGTGCTCCCCGCCCGCAGGGTGGTCCCGGCGGCGCTCCGCGCCCGCAGGGTCCCGGCGGCGCCCGTCCGACCCCGGGCGGCATGCCCCGTCCGCAGGGCGGCGCCCCGCGTCCCGGTGGTGCTCCCGGCGGTAACCGTCCGAACCCGGGCATGATGCCGCAGCGTCCCGCTGCCGGTGGTCCCGGTCCCCGTCCCGGTGGCGGCCCCGGTGGCCGTGGTCCGGGTGCGGGTGGCCCGCGTCCCGGCGGTGCCGGTCGTCCCGGTGGCGGCGGCTTCGCCGGCCGTCCGGCCGGTCCGGGCTCGCGTCCGGCGGGTGGCGGCTTCGGCGGCCCGCGTCCGGGTGGCGGCGGCTTCGGCGGCGGTCCGGCCGGTGCCGGTGGCGGCGGTCGTCCCGGCTTCGGTGGTCGTCCCGGTGGTCCCGGTGCCCGTGGTGGCACGCAGGGTGCCTTCGGTCGTCCCGGCGGGCCCGCCCGTCGCGGTCGCAAGTCGAAGCGTCAGAGGCGCCAGGAGTACGAGGCCATGCAGGCCCCGTCCGTGGGCGGCGTGATGCTGCCTCGCGGCAACGGCGAGACCGTTCGCCTGTCGCGCGGTGCGTCCCTCACCGACTTCGCGGAGAAGATCAACGCCAACCCGGCGTCGCTGGTCGCGGTCATGATGAACCTCGGCGAGATGGTCACTGCCACGCAGTCCGTCTCCGACGAGACCCTCCAGCTCCTCGCCGACGAGATGAACTACACCGTTCAGATCGTCAGCCCGGAGGAGGAGGACCGCGAGCTCCTCGAGACCTTCGACATCGAGTTCGGCGAGGACGAGGGCGGCGAGGAATTCCTCATGCCGCGTCCGCCGGTCGTCACCGTCATGGGTCACGTCGACCACGGTAAGACCCGACTGCTCGACGCCATCCGCAAGACGAACGTCGTTGCGGGCGAGGCCGGCGGCATCACCCAGCACATCGGTGCCTACCAGGTCGGTACCGAGGTCAACGGTGAAGAGCGCAAGATCACCTTCATCGACACCCCGGGTCACGAGGCGTTCACCGCCATGCGTGCCCGTGGTGCCAAGTCGACCGACATCGCGATCCTCGTGGTCGCGGCCAACGACGGCGTCATGCCGCAGACGATCGAGGCGCTCAACCACGCCAAGGCCGCCGGCGTCCCGATCGTCGTCGCGGTCAACAAGATCGACGTCGAGGGTGCCGACCCGGTCAAGGTGCGCGGTCAGCTCACCGAGTTCGGTCTGGTCGCCGAGGAGTACGGCGGCGACACGATGTTCGTCGACATCTCCGCCAAGCAGGGTCTGCACATCGACTCCCTGCTGGAGGCCGTCGTCCTCACCGCCGACGCCTCGCTCGACCTGCGCGCCAACCCGGAGCAGGACGCTCAGGGTATTGCGATCGAGTCCCACCTCGACCGTGGTCGCGGTGCCGTCGCCACCGTCCTCGTCCAGCGCGGTACCCTCCGCGTCGGCGACACGATGGTCGTGGGCGACGCCTACGGCCGCGTGCGCGCCATGCTCGACGACAAGGGCAACAACGTCGAGGAAGCGGGTCCGTCGACCCCCGTCCTGGTCCTGGGTCTCACCAACGTCCCCGGCGCCGGCGACAACTTCCTCGTCGTCGACGAGGACCGCACGGCCCGCCAGATCGCCGAGAAGCGTGCTGCGCGCGAGCGCAACGCCAACTTCGCCAAGCGCGTCCGTCGCGTGTCCCTCGAGGACCTCGACTCCGTGCTCAAGGCCGGTCTGGTCCAGGAACTCAACCTCATCATCAAGGGCGACGCGTCCGGTGCGGTCGAGGCTCTCGAGTCCTCGCTGCTCCAGCTCGACGTCGGCGAAGAGGTGGACATCCGGGTCCTGCACCGCGGTGTGGGTGCGGTCACCGAGTCCGACATCGACCTGGCGATGGGCTCCGACGCCATCGTCATCGGCTACAACGTCCGTGCGGCCGGCCGTGCCGCGCAGATGGCGGAGCGCGAGGGCGTCGACGTCCGCTACTACTCGGTGATCTACCAGGCCATCGAGGAGATCGAGGCGGCCCTCAAGGGTCTGCTCAAGCCGGAGTACGAAGAAGTCGAGCTCGGTACGGCGGAGGTCCGCGAGATCTTCCGCTCGTCCAAGCTGGGCAACATCGCGGGTGTTCTCATCCGCTCCGGCGAGGTCAAGCGCAACACCAAGGCGCGGCTCCTGCGCGACGGCAAGGTCGTCGCCGAGAACCTCACCATCTCCGGTCTGCGCCGCTTCAAGGACGACGTCACCGAGATCCGCGAAGGCTTCGAGGGCGGTATCAACCTCGGAAACTTCAACGACATCAAGATCGGCGACGTCATCGCGACGTACGAGATGCGCGAGAAGCCCCGCGCGTAAGCGCGTGGCGGTTCGTACCGTGTCGTAGCACCGGGGCCGGTCGGCGGAATATCCGTCGATCGGCCCCGGCCGTTGCGTGTACGGTTCTGGTGACCCTGCCGCGCGACGGCCGGCAGGCCACCGAACCCGCACCGGCGGGATATCCGGAACTGAATGTACGTGGGGACTCTGTCCTTCGACCTGCTCCTCGGCGACGTCCACTCGCTGAAGGAGAAACGCTCCGTCGTCCGGCCCATCGTCGCCGAGCTCCAACGCAAGTTCTCCGTGAGCGCGGCCGAAGTGGGCAACCAGGACCTGCACCGCAGGGCCCGCATAGGGGTCGCTCTGGTGAGTGGGGACGCGGGGTTCCTCTCGGACGTACTGGACCGCTGCGAGCGGCTGGTCGCGGCGCGTCCGGAAGTGGAGCTGCTGTCGGTACGACGGCGGCTGCACGGTGATGAAGACTGATTGCAAGACAAAGAAGGAGACGGACCAGTGGCCGACAATGCGCGGGCGAAGAAGCTGGCGGACCTCATCCGGGAGGTGGTGGCCGAGAAGCTGCAGCGTGGTGTCAAGGACCCCCGCCTCGGTACGCACGTGACCATCACGGACACCCGGGTCACCGGCGACCTGCGGGAGGCCACGGTCTTCTACACGGTCTACGGTGACGACGAGGAGCGGGCCAGCGCGGCGGCGGGCCTGGAGAGCGCCAAGGGCGTACTGCGCTCCGCGGTCGGCCGGGCGGCGGGAACCAAGTTCACGCCCACCTTGACCTTCGTCGCGGACGCCCTGCCGGAGAACGCCAAGACCATCGAGGACCTCCTCGACAAGGCGCGCGCCTCCGATGCCCAGGTGCGTGAGGTGTCCTCCGGCGCGCAGTACGCAGGTGACGCCGACCCGTACAAGAAGCCGGGCGAGGACGAGGACGCAGCCGCGGAATGAGCACCAACGCAGGGAAGACGCCTGGGGGCACCTCCCGGCCGGAGGCTGGGGGAGGCCTTGTCATCGTTGACAAGCCGTCCGGCTTCACTTCGCACGACGTGGTCGCCAAGATGCGCGGGATCGCCAAGACTCGCCGGGTCGGCCACGCCGGCACGCTCGACCCGATGGCGACGGGCGTTCTCGTCCTGGGCGTCGAGAAGGCCACCAAGCTCCTCGGCTACCTCGCGCTCACCGAGAAGGAGTACCTCGGGACGATCCGCCTCGGTCAGAACACCCTGACGGACGACGCGGAAGGCGAGATCACCTCCTCGACGGACGCCTCCGCGGTGACCCGAGAGGCCGTGGACCAGGGCATTGCCAAACTGTCCGGCGAGATCATGCAGGTCCCGTCCAAGGTCAGCGCCATCAAGATCAAGGGCGTGCGCTCCTACAAGCGCGCGCGGGACGGCGAGGACTTCGAGATCCCGGCCCGACCGGTGACCATCTCGTCGTTCCAGGTGTACGACATGCGGGACGCGGAGACCGAGGACGGCACCAAGGTCGTTGACCTCGTCGTCTCCGTGGTCTGTTCCAGCGGTACCTACATCCGAGCCCTGGCCCGTGACCTGGGCGCCGATCTCGGCGTCGGTGGGCACCTGACCGCGCTGCGACGCACCCGGGTGGGCCCGTACAAGATCGACCGGGCGCGGACCCTGGACCAGCTCCAGGAAGAGTTGACCGTCATGCCGATCGGCGAGGCGGCGGCTGCCGCCTTCCCGCGCTGGGACCTGGACGCCCGGCGGGCCTCGCTGCTCGCCAACGGCGTGCGGATCGAGATGCCGGACATCTACCCCGCGGGTAAGCCAGTGGCGGTCTACGGGCCGCAGGGCCAGCTGCTCGGGCTCGTGGAGAGCAAGGGCGGCAAGGCGAAGTCGCTGGCCGTCTTCGTCTGACCGCTCCGACGTGGAGCGGTGAGCGCACATTGCCTGCTGCTCACCGCTCCACGACCCCCCTCGGGTAGGTCTCTATCCACCCGGAGCCCCGTATTCACCCGTCCGCGCAGGCGCGCAGGGTGACTGAGGGAGCACAAGGGGGCGCTTTTGCGCCGCGCGGCCGGGATCTTCCGCTGCTACCTGCTTCTCGATGCCTTCTGGGGGGTCTCGTTCACTGTGACGCCGCCGGGCGGGGCGGGGTACTCCGGGAGGCAGGACGGCACGAGCGACGTACGGATTGCCCCTACGCGCAACGTGGTGAGAGTGGGTTTCCCGGGTTTTCCGAGTACGAGGGTGTGCCCCTCGGGGAGCGTCGCTGAATTGATCTTCAGCACGAGTTCGGCCTTCTCGTAGCTGATCAGTTCCGTCCTTCCGTCGTGGCCCACGATGATCCCCCGCTCGTCCTGGATCAGACCGAGCGGCCCGTCGAAGCCGCCGCCCGATGCATGGCACTCGGCCACCGGCTTGATGTCGACCACGGTGACGCTGACCCCCCACCCATGGAGCTCGCGCTCCAGGCCGGGCAGTCCCTCGGGATTGAACAGTTTGACCGTGATGGTGCCGTCACTGCCCTTGCTCAGGGCGTACGCGGCCTGGGTGCCGCCGTCGTCGCCTACGACCGGGAGGGCGAGCAGGGCGGTGGCCGCCGCCGCGGCTACCCCCATGGCGAGCGGCATGCGGAACCGGCGGGCGGGGGACCGGACGGCGAAGTCGATCCGGTCCTCGTCTCCCTGCTCCGCGACGATCGCCACGAGCTCCGCCTTCAGCCGCTCCTCGAACGCGGTGGGCCTGTTGTTCATCGTGCTGCCTCCAACTGCTGTGCCAGGACGGGGTGATGGGCGGACTGCGGGTTCCGCAGCGCGCGCCGGGCGCGGTGCAGACGGACACGGATCGTGGCCTGGGTGACACCGAGGGCCTGGGCGGCCTCGGCCGGGGTGAGGCCGTCGACCACGACGAGGTCGAGGGCGGCCCTCAGGGGCTCGGACAGGGCCGCGTGTCTCTCGGCCAGCGCCCGGAAGGCCCGCTCGGCGTCGATCCGCTCCTCCAGCGCTGCGACGTCCTCGTCGTCGAGCAGGCGGCGACCGCTCAGCCGCGCCAGAGCGCCGCGCTCGCGGGCACTGCCGCGGGCATGGCCTGCCAGGACGTTCCGTGCGATGCCGTACAGCCAGGCGATCGGCACCCCCCTGTCGGGCCGATAGCCCGGCGCCGCCTTCAGCGCGGCGAGGAAGACGTCTGCCGTCAGATCCGCCGCCAGATGCGGGTCGGTGACCCGGCGGGTGACGAACCCGAGAACCGCATCCACGTGCTCCTGATAGAACTTCCCAAATCCCTCGGGGGTGCTCAGATCCGGCGGTCCGATGCCCGCCGCTACGCTCTTCTGCTCGGTGCTGCCCACCGGGCCCCTCCCTGTTGTGGGGGACCCGAACGAGTCCCTTCACCCCCTACTTGGTCGCAGCCGTCCCCACCGTTTCATCCCCGAGCCCGGGCGCCGTCCCTCCGAGATGACACAGAGCGCCCCACAGCCAGATACCGATGCGGGGCACCGAGCACGGGCATGGCAGTCTTAGACCTGTCATCGGCATTCAGTACAGGGCCTATACGGTTTCGGGCGAGGAGCGGTCACAGTGCAGCGCTGGCGTGGCTTGGAGGACATCCCCCAGGACTGGGGACGCAGCGTCGTCACCATCGGCTCGTACGACGGTGTGCACCGGGGTCACCAGCTCATCATCGGGCGGGCCGTGGCCAAGGCGCGCGCGCTCGGCGTCCCGGCCGTCGTCGTCACCTTCGACCCGCACCCCAGCGAGGTCGTGCGTCCCGGCAGCCACCCACCGATCCTGGCGCCGTACGACCGGCGCGCCGAACTGATGGCCGAGCTGGGCGTGGACGCGCTGCTGATCCTGCCCTTCACGGCGGAGTTCTCGCAGCTCTCCCCGGCCGACTTCATCGTGAAGGTGCTCGTCGACAAGCTGCACGCGCGGGCCGTCATCGAGGGGCCGAACTTCCGCTTCGGCCACAGGGCCGCCGGAAACGTCGACTTCCTGCGCGAGCTGGGCAGCACCTACGACTACGAGGTCGTGGTCGTGGACCTGGTCGAGCGGGGTACCGCTGGCGGCGGTGTGCCGTTCTCCTCGACCCTGGCGCGGAAGCTGGTCGCCGAGGGTGACGTGGAGGGCGCGGCCGAGATCCTGGGTCGGCCGCACCGGGTCGGGGGCATCGTGGTGCGCGGCGCCCAGCGCGGTCGCGAGCTCGGCTACCCGACGGCCAACGTCGAGACGCCCCCGCACACCGCGATCCCGGCGGACGGCGTGTACGCGGGCTGGCTGACGGCAGACGGCGAGCGGATGCCCGCGGCCATCTCGGTGGGGACGAACCTGCAGTTCGACGCCACCGAGCGGACCGTGGAGGCGTACGCGATCGACCGGGTCGGACTGGACCTGTACGGCCTGCACGTGACCGTGGACTTCCTCGCGTACGTGCGCGGCATGGCGAAGTTCGAATCGCTGGACGGCCTCCTCGACGCCATCGCGGACGATGTGAAGCGGGCGCGGAGGCTGACCGAGGCGTACGACGCGGAGCACTGAGCGGCGGACTTCCGCCCGCACGGCAGCGGGGGGGCGGCCGGCCCGCCCGGGGGGGGGCGGGGGCCGGGCGCGGGCGGGGGGGGGCCGCCCGCGCGGGGGCGGGCGGCGGGGTGGCCGGGGCGGTGTGG
>NZ_JBEXQA010000036.1:0-25842 GCF_040612395.1 Streptomyces sp. NPDC006430 | reverse complement strand
CTGACCGAGGCGTACGCCGCGGAGCACTGCGCGGCGCACTCCCCCCCGCCGGGCGGCGCGAAGGGCCCGTACCTCCCGGAGGAGGTACGGGCCCTTCGCGCTGCCGTCGTCAGCCGAGCCGCGGATCGCGCGGGGGCTGTTGCGGCTGCTGTGGCTGCCAGGGCTGGCCGGGCTGCGGATAGGGCTGGCCGTACGGCTGCGGAGGCTGCTGGTACGGGGACGGGGCCTGCGGTTGGGGCTGGGGCTGGCCGTACGGCGGCTGGCCCTGTTGAGGCGGCTGCGGCGCCGGCTGCTGAGGTGCTCCCCAGTGGCCTTGCGGGGCCTGCTGGGCCGCGCGGATGAAGTCCTCGGCCACGAGGGCGGAGAGGTCGAAGTACGCCTCGCGGGTCTTGGGGCGCATCAGGTCGAGGTCGACTTCGGCGCCGGCCGCGAGGTGCTCGTCGAACGGGACCACGACGACGCCCCGGCAGCGGGTCTCGAAGTGCTGCACGATGTCTTCGATTTTGATCATCTTGCTTGTCTCGCGGACCCCCGAGATGACGGTGAGGGAGCGGGAGACCAGGTCGGCGTACCCGTGTGCGGAGAGCCAGTCGAGCGTGGTGCTCGCGCTGCTGGCGCCGTCGACCGACGGGGTCGAGATGATGATCAGCTGATCGGCGAGGTCGAGGACGCCGCGCATGGCCGAGTACAGCAGACCGGTGCCCGAGTCGGTGAGGATGATCGGGTATTGGCGGCCGAGCGTCTCGATGACGCGTCGGTAGTCCTCGTCGTTGAAGGTCGTGGAGACGGCGGGGTCCACGTCGTTGGCGATGATCTCCAGGCCGGAGGGGGCCTGGGAGGTGAACCGCCTGATGTCCATGTACGAGTTCAGGTACGGGATCGCCTGGACCAGGTCTCGGATCGTGGCACCGGTCTCCCGGCGGACGCGGCGGCCGAGGGTGCCGGCGTCGGGGTTCGCGTCGATGGCCAGGATCTTGTCCTGGCGCTCGGTGGCGAGGGTGGCGCCGAGCGCGGTGGTGGTCGTGGTCTTGCCGACACCGCCCTTGAGGCTGATGACGGCGATGCGGTAGCAGGACATGACCGGGGTGCGGATCAGTTCGAGCTTGCGCAGGCGCTCCGCTTCCGCAGCCTTGCCGCCGAAGCGGAAGCCGGAGCGCTGAGGCTTGGGCTTCTGCTTGCCGCGCAGCAGGCGGTCGGAGGACAGCTCGACGGCCGCGGTGTAGCCGAGGGGAGCTCCGCCGGCGGCCGGGCCGGGCTGGTACCGGGGGTCGTGCGGCTGCGGGCCCGGCTGAGGGCCGGCGGGCCACTGGGCACCGGTACGGGGGTCGTAGTGCGGCTGTGCATGCTGCGGGTGCGGCTGCTGTGGTGCGGGCGGCACCGGGGCGGGCTGTGCGGGCGGGAAGGCATAGTCCGCGCCCATGGGCGCCTGTGGCTGTGGCTGCGGGTGTGCCGGGACCGGCGGGAAGCCGTACCCGTCCTGCGGCGCGGCCGCAGGGGTGAACGCGGCCGGCAGCACAGGCAGTTCGCTAGCGGGTCCCTCGAAGGGGGGTTCCACGGACGGGTGGGCCGCGTCCGCGGGGCTGACGGGTTCCGGAGCCTGAGCCTGCGGCATCGCGAACGGGATGGCCGTCCCGTCGGGCGGGGTGTCGTGCCGCTGGGCAGCGGGCGATCCCTCGAAGGAGGTCTTCGCGAGCGGGCCGGGTGCATCGGACGGGGTGTCGGCCGGGCTGCCGAGGGGCGCGGGGGCGTCGGCGGGCGCCGGCGGCGCGGGTGCCAGGTCGGTCGGGGCCGGGGACGCCGGGGGTACGGGCGTGCCGTCGGCCGGCGTACCGATGGGGGCGGGTGCCCGGTCGGTCGGGGGTGTGAACGGTGCGGCCGGGTTCGTACCGTCGGCCTGGGCGCTGAAGGGTGCCGACGGCGTGGGGGCGTCGACCGGCGGGGGGAACGCCGCAGGCGCAGGCGCGGGTGCCGGTGCCGGCGCGGCGTCAGCGGGGCTGCTGAACGGCGCGGGCGCCGGTGGTGCGGGTGCCTCGGCCGGGGTCGGGAACGGCGCGGGCGCCGGCGGGGTAGGTGCCTCGGCCGGGGTCGCGAACGGCGCGGGCGCCGGTGGTGCGGGTGCCTCGGCAGGAGCGCCGAGGGGCGAGGGCGCCGACGGAGCACTGAAGGCTCCGGGTACGCCGGCACCGTCCGACGGGGTGCGCGGCGCCGGCGGGGTCATCTTCATCGTGGGAGGCGAGCCCACGTCCGACGGACGGTGGGGTTCGAATCCGCTTCCCTCGGGGAGGCCCGGAACCGGGGTGGCCGGGGTCGCGCCCTGCGTGTACCAGGCGGGTGGGGTGTAGTCGATGGTGAACTCGCCCGTCACCTCGGGCTCCGCGTCGGACTGATCGTCCGTCGGGACGTCCCACGTCCCGCCGCGCCTCTCGTTCCGATCGCCGCTCACTGGTCCTCCTGGTCTATCGAACACTGGTCCGGCGCCCACCTCGACGCCGCGCCCGCGCTCAGCCTAATCGCGCGCCGACACCGATGTCCGCCCCCGTTGGGCGACGCGCTCTGCCGGTACCCGTCCGGGCCCGCCGCGGGTCGTCGTCCTTGTCGTCCTGCCTACAGGGTTGCCCGCCCCCTGAGCAACCGTCATCGGTCCGGCCCGGTCGGGCGCTCCGGAGCGAGGCGTCAGTCGATGCGGCGGGACGGGCCCAGGAGGCCCACTTCCGCTTCCGTGCCCTGGGTCATCACGAACTGGCGGTCCCGCGGGGTGCACCACAGGGTGACCCCGTCGCCCAGGGTCGGCAGCGACTCCACGGCCGGTCGCGGCAGGTTCATCAGGCGACCGAGTTGTTCCGCCTCGTCCGGGGACACCCGCTGGACGCCCACCAGAGACGAGTTCTGCAGCAGCCTGGGCGCCGTCGGGCTCAGGTACGGCAGCAGGGTCAGCACCGACTGCCAGGGCCCCGCCACCACCCGCCCGCGCGGCGGGCGCATCCCGCAGTCGCGGACGACCAGCACCGGGCTGCCCGCCGACGCGCCCTGCGGCGGAACGCGACCGACCTCGTGCAGCGTCACGCACTGCTGGCCGCCGCCCGCAGCCTGGGCCAGCCCGGACCACGCCTGCCCGCGCCCGGTCTCCACCGCCACCCGCGCACCCGTGGCCGCTGCGCGCAGCGCCAGCACCTGCGCCGTCCACAGGCCGCCGATCAGCGTCACCTCGTACGGCGTCGGCCGGTTGATGCCGAGGACGGCGGGCCGCCCCTCGGCGTCCACGCCGATGACGACCCCGTCGTCCCCGACGGGCACCGACAGCGCGTCCAGGTCCACCGCCGCGACCATGTGCCGTTCCCGGCGCGGTCCGACCAACCCGAAGCCGCCCCTCATCGCGCCCCTCCCAGCGGCAGCGAAGCCAGCAGCCCCGGTACCTGTTCGCGGTCGAGCCGGACCAGCCCGGTGCGCACGCCGCGGGCCGTCCGTTCCAGTTCCCGGCGGGCGGCGACGAGTTCCTCGTCGCTGCGTCCCGTGACCCGTACGTGGCCGGTCAACGTGACGCCCTGACGCTCCGCCGGAGCCATCGTCAGGCTGAAGTTCGTCGCCAGCGCCGGCAGCGAGGTCAGCAGCGCCACGAACTGCGGCAGGGACGCCGTGCCGCCGCCGCCGAGTTGCGGCCAGCGACCTATCCAGTACGTGGTGTGCCGCCGGTCGTCGCAGCGCCAGATCCGCGCCGTCTCCTCCGTGCGCCGGCCGGTGCTCGCCGAACGTCCCGCCTGGGTGATCGCCATCGGGTTCGCGCACGAGGACGTGGCCAGAGCGGCCGTCAGTTCCTGCTCGGTGAGCACGGTGGACCGGAACCCGGCTCCGGTCAGTCGGCTCGCCAACTGGTCGGCAGCCCGCACCACGCAGCGCTGCGCGCCCGCGAGTCCGCCGCCGCGCGCGGTGACCGCCTCGGGGCAGAGTTCCGGGTCGAGCTTGAGGGCGATCCAGGTCAGGCGTACCGCCGGGGTGCCCGTCGTGGCCTGGAGCGGCGCGTAGTTGCGGGTGGCCATCGACTGGGCCGGCAGGTGCGGGGCCGGCGCGGGCTGGGTGTGCTGCACCAATTGCGCGGACTCCAGCCGGATGCCGTCCACTTCGAGGATGTCCCGTACGAGGGCCAGCGGCAGCGGCCGGGCGCCGCGGTCGGGGCGCAGCGCGGTCGCGTCCGTGTCCACCTGGACGACGACGGTCAGGAAGGTCCCGTCACCGACCATTCCGACCGGCCGCCGGTCGCGATCGCTGAAGGTGAGGGTCCGCAGCGCGGGATCGGCCTCGACGAGCGGGGCCAGCCCCGGCTCGGTGCCCGGGGGCACCGGCCACGACGCGGCCCGGCGCCGCCGGGCGCGCAGTGCGAGGGCGCCGCCGATCCACTCGGGCAGGGAGCGCTGGTGGCGGCGCACGACCGCGAGCACCACCAGGACGAGGGCCAGCACACCGGCGGGAACCAGCAGCAGCGGTTCCACGACCCAGGCCACCAGCAGGGCGGCCGCGGCGATCTGGAGCAGTACGAGCTGTTGCAGTCGAAACGGACCGAAGCGGCCCGGGCTCGACTTCGGATACGGCGTCACCCCGCCGCGTACGGTTGTCGGTACGCCCGTCTGCGGCTGCGTCGCGGTGGCCGTCACGTGCCCACCTCCCCTTTCTCCCCCAGCTACCGCTGGGAGGTGCCCCCAGGGTCGTACCCCGTGAGTGCCGGAGCCGGGCGATGCCCGCCGCATGACCCCGGAATCTCTCCCATCCACCCCAACAAGCCCTGATGACCCCGGTCGCGGAAGGCAGTGAGCGGCAGCCTCACCCTACCCGGACCGTGTGCACCCTCGGTCAAGAGGCATAGTAGGTCCCCGGTCCGACAATCGAGGCCCGGGGACCGTACTCACCGACCGGGGCCGTGCGGGGAGAAGCAGACGGTCATGGCATCACGACGTGATGAACTCAACGCGTACACCTTTGCGAAGCGGCGCACGGTGGCCGCGTTCCTCCAGCCTTCCGCCACGGGTTCCGAGGAAGGGGCACCGCGTCCGCTGCGGGCCGTCCTGCCCGGGCTGGTGGCGGGTGCGTTGGTGCTCGCCGCGTTCGGTGCATGGGGGATGTTCAAGCCCCAGGCCCCCAAGGGCTGGGACGAAGCCGGCACCAAGGTCATCGTCGGCACGCAGTCGACGACCCGGTACGTCGTGCTGACGACCAAGGTGAACGGCAAGGACCAGACACGGCTGCACCCGGTCCTCAACCTCGCCTCCGCCCGACTCCTCCTGGATCCACAGAAGTTCAAGGTCATCCAGATCGATGACAAGGTGCTCGACGCGGGCAAGCCGCCGCGCGGTCCCATCATCGGCATTCCCTACGCCCCCGACCGGCTGCCCGCACCGCAGGACGCCGGCAAGGCCAAGCGCTGGGCCGTGTGCCAGGCACCGGGCGGCAACGGCAAGACCGTACAGACCGCCACCTTCGTCCTGGCCGACCGCGAGGCGGGGCTCATGGACGACGCCCGCAAGGTCACCGACACGCAGATGCTGTACGTGCAGAGCACCGGCGCGGCCAAGGAGCGCTACCTGATCGACGGCACGGGGAGGAAGTACAAGTTCCCCGAAGGCGGCGCGGACGCAGGGAAGATGACCAACGCGTTGGTCGGCAGCACCGGCGCCACCCCGCAGCAGGTCACCGAGCAGTGGCTGGCCACCCTCAACTCCGGCGACGACCTGGCCTTTCCGCAGCTGCCCGTCGCGGCCGGCACGAAGGCCGACGTCCAGGGCCTGACCACCGGTGACAACAAGGTCGGCATGGTGCTCAAGGCGCAGACCGGTTCCGGTGCGCAGCACTACGTCGTCCTGCCCGGCAAGGTCGCCCCGATCTCCGACTTCGTGGCATGGCTGCTGATCTCGGCGCCCGCGACGGACGGTCTCAACATGCACGGGAAGCCCCGCGAGGTCGACCTCCAGTCGCTCAATCCGGACGCCACGGCGTTCAAGGGCGAGGCCAAGTGGCCGCAGAAGAAGTCCGACCGCATCAACCAGGTCGCCCCCGCGGACGCCGCCCAGGGCGCCGCCGCACCGGGCGCCACCGGCCAGGGCGCCGGCGCCCGCGACACCATCTGCAACGTCCTGCGCTCGGTCGACGGCCAGGGCAACCAGACCCTGAGCACCTGGGCCGGCACCGGATTCCCCGTGGACATCACCGCCAGCGGTACGAGCGCGTACGTCACCCCCGGCTCGGGACTCCTCTACACCCAGATCCAGGGCAAGCAGACCACGGCGGGAGGTGCCCTCTTCCTGGTCACCGACACCGGCCTGCGCTACGCCGTACAGGCCAACGGGGACAGCGACGCCGAGAAGTCGAAGATCGGTGCGCCCGACCAGCAGAACACCCAGGGGGCCACGGACGGCCGCCCCGAGGCCAGCCAGGCGCAGATCCGCCTCGGCTACGGGGCCGTCGTACCGGCCATGGTGCCCATCGCGTGGTCGGAGTTCCTCTCCAAGGGGCCACGCCTGGACACCAACTCCGCCCGCCAGCCGCAGGGTTCGTGAGGAAACCGCCGATGCCCATGCCCTCGTACACGCGAAGCACGCTGCTCACCGCGACCCTCACCGTCGCCGCCCTGGCCGGCCCGACCGGCGTGGGCGTCGCCGCGGCGGGCACGCCGGCTCCCGAGCCCCTCCGGGCGCCGATGCTGAGCCTCGCGGGCGCCGGCGAGTGCACCTTCCCCATGAAGAAGCAGATCGCCGACCGCCCCTGGGCCCTGCAACGGCTGCTGCTCGACGCGCTCTGGGCGCAGACCAAGGGCAAGGACAAGGACGGCAAGAGCGTCCGCGTCGCAGTCATCGACACCGGTGTGGACCGGGCGAACCCGCAGCTCAGCGCTGCCATCGACGTGGGCGCGGGCAAGGACTTCGTCGACCCCAAGGGCGGCGACGGTACCAACGACACGGTCGGCCACGGCACGAAGGTGGCCGGGCTGATCGCGGCCCGCCCGCAGGACGGCACCGGCTTCGTCGGCCTGGCCCCGGACTCCACGATCATCCCGATCCGGCAGAACGACGGACAGGGCAAGGGCAACGCCCTGTCCCTGGGACAGGCGATCGACCATGCCGTCTCCAAGGGGGCCCAGGTCATCAACATCTCCCAGGACACCGACGTCCCGCTGACCGCGGATTCCGAACTCGGCAAGGCCGTGCAACGGGCCATCGACGCGAAGGTCGTGGTCGTGGCCTCGGCGGGCAACGACGGCATGAGCGGCCAGAAGCGCAAGACCTACCCGGCGGCCTTCCCGGGGGTCCTCGCCGTGGCCTCCTCGGACCGCAACAACGAGCGGGCCGCGTTCTCGCAGCCCGGTGACTTCATCGGGGTCGCCGCGCCCGGCGTCGACATGGTCTCCACCGTCCCAGGCTTCGGCCAGTGCATCGACAACGGCACCAGCTTCTCGGCGCCGTACGTCGCCGGAGTCGCCGCCCTGCTGCGCGCCAAACACCCGGACTGGTCCCCGCAGGAGGTCGTCTGGCAGATCCAGGGCACCGCCGAGCGCTCGGTCAACGGACGTGATGACTACGTCGGTTGGGGAGTGGTCGACCCGGTGCGCGCGCTGACCCAGGACCACGAACGCCCGAAGGCCCCCGTTCCGGATCCCGGCCCGCCCCCGGCGGCGGCCCCCGAGGCGGCGGCGCTGCGGCTCGCCGAGACAACACAGGAGCGCGAAGAGCGGCTCGGCACGTACGCTCTCGGCATCGGAGCCGTGCTGATCGCCGTCATCGCGGGCACGGCGACGGTCGTCCGGGACGCCCGCAAGCGCCGAGGTCGTTTGCAGTGAACCGTCACAGTTCATCAACGGAAGCGGCCCACCGGTGTTGGGACCGTCCGATGAACTGGCTAGAGTGACACCAGGCTTCACGACTGTGATCGGGGGATCGCGTGAGGCGGAGGGGGAATTCCAGGGCGCGTGGCTCGTATCCGCGCCGGGAACGTCCGCTCCGCTGCGCAATCCGCCGGTTCTGCCGGCGAATTGAGAAGTGAGGAGCTTCGGATGAGCAATTTCGGACTCGCAGACGATCCGATCGTCCAGGCGAAGAACAAGATCGAGACGACGGCCCGTGCCGTCACCACCCAGTCCCGCGAACTGGCGGACATCCTCGCCACGGTGAGCGCCGGCTGGACCGGTGTGGGTGCCTCGGGCTTCGTCTCCGCCCAGACGGTCGTCAATGAGGACCACGACGAGATCCGACGTCTCCTCGGGGTGCTGCACAACGCGGTCGCGCAGACCAAGAACCTCAGCAACGCGCAGGACGACGACGTGCGCGCAGCGTTCAAGACGGTGCAGGCCTCCGCGGGCCAGGGCGGCTCCGGCTCCGGCCTCAACAGCATCTGACCTGCCTTTACGTCGTTCCCCACTCAGCTCAGCGCGAAGGAGAAGAACATGGCTGGTACCGACGGCCACACCAAGGTCCGGTATGAGAGCGTCCAGGAGATGGCGAACCGCATCCGGGTCGTCTCGAAGAAGATCATGACGGACCTGGAGGAGATGGACCAGGCCCTGAAGGTCGTCACCGACACCTGGGACGGTGAGGCGCACCAGGCGTACGTCACCCTTCAGGGGAAGTACAAGGGCAAGGCCGACCACATGCACAAGCAGCTGGAGCAGGTTGCCAAGCTGATCGAGCAGGGCAAGGGCGACTACCGCGCCACCGACGTGAAGGCCTCGCGCCTGTTCACCGAGGCCTACTGAGCCGGGTCGACCGCAACCCCATGCGGAGACGGGGCGCGCCCGCACCGGGCGCGCCCCGTCGTCATGCCCGGCGGTACCGGCCTCAGCGGGGTCCGCGGTCGAGGTCGAACTCCCCGTCCCTGGCCCCGAGTACGAACGCCTCCCACTCGGCCGCCGTGTAACGCAGCACCGTGTCCCGGTCGAGCGAGGAGCGCATGGCCACGGCGCCCTCGGGCAGCCGGGCGATCTCGACCCGCTCCTCGTCCGGGCTGGTCCCGGGCGGGCCCTCCCACTCGACGCCGCTGATGTCGAGCGCGTACAGCTCGTCCTTCTCCTGCTGGGTGCCCATGTGCGGCCTTTCCCTCGGCGGTGCGGTACTACCGCGGTCTTCCCCACCGATTATCGGTGCCGGCGCCCCCGGTGGGAGAGCGTTTCCCCGACTCACCCGGTCACCTCGTAGCGGAAGCTTGACGCCGGCTTCATAGACCTTCCAGCTGCCGATGCGGCGTGGCCGTGCCGGCAAGGCCTTCGGGGCCCGGGCGATGGCTCGCCCGGGCCCCGAAGCCTCACATGCCCGGCAGTCGTCCCAGCTGCACGAGCGACGTTCCGCGCTTGCGCGTGGAGTAGTACGCCCGGCCCGGCGGCATCGGACGCGGCCGGACGTTGCCGATCAGGTCGCCCTCGGACGGGTCGCCCGACAGCACCACGCCCTGCGCGCCGAGCTCCTTGATGCGCTGCATGAACGGCTCGTACAGCGAACGCGAGGCACCCGCCGAGTTGCGCGCGATGATGAAGCGGACGCCCGTGTCCCGGGCGAACGGCAGGAACTCCACCAGCGGGGCCAGCGGATTGCCCTGGCTGGTGGCGACCAGGTCGTAGTCGTCGATGACGATGAAGACGTCCGGGCCGGTCCACCAACTGCGGTCGCGCAGCTGCTGCGGGGTGACGTCCGTCGGCGGCTGCCGGCGCGAGAACACGCCCCCGAGCGCCTCCATGTGCGTCTGCAGGGAGCTCGCCATCGGCGCGTACTCCAGCAGGTGCTCCTCCGGCAGGGCGCCCAGCAGGCTGCGCCGGTAGTCACCGACGACGAGGCGGGCCTGGTCCGGGGTGTACCGCTCCGCGATCTGCTGGCAGATCAGGCGCAGCAGGTTCGTCTTGCCGGACTCGCTCTCGCCGAAGACGAGGAAGAACGGGTCGCTCTCGAAGTCGACGAACACCGGCTCCAGGTCCGTCTCGTCGATACCGATGGCCAGCCCGCGGCCGGGGTGTTCCCCGCCCTTGGGCAGCTGGTCGGCGTGCAGCAGCCGCGGCAGCAGCCGTACGCCGGGAGCCGCGGCGCCCGCCCAGTTCTGCTTCACCGCCGACACGAAGGCGGCCGTGGCCTCCGACAGGTCGTCCGGGTTGTGGGAGCCGTCGACCCGCGGGAGCGCGCCGAGGAAGTGCAGCTTCTCCGCCACCTGGCCGCGTCCCGGCATCCCGGTCGGGACGTTGGCCGCTACCTTGCGGTCGAACTCGGAGTCCATGACGTCGCCGAGCCGCAGCTCCAGCCTGTTCAGCATCTGGTCCTTGAGCGCGGCCCGCACCTCCATGTACCGCGCCGCCGTGATCACCACGTGGATGCCGTAGCCGAGACCGCGCGAGGCGATGTCCGTGACCACCGGCTCCAGGCCCTCGTACTCCGTCCGGAACCCGCCCCAGCCGTCGATGACGAGGAACACGTCGCCCCAGGCCTCGCCGGGCAGGTCGCCCGCCGCGCGCCGCCGCCGGTACGTGCCGATGGAGTCGATGTTGTGCGAGCGGAAGAACTCCTCGCGGCGGTTGAGGATGCCCCCCACCTCCGCGACCGTGCGCCGCACCCGCTCCGGGTCCAGGCGCGAGGCGATCCCGCCCACGTGCGGCAGTTCGGCCACCGCCGACAGGCTGCCGCCGCCGAAGTCCAGCCCGTAGAACTGCACCTCGCGCGGGGTGTGCGTCAGTGCGAACGAGGAGATCAGCGTCCGCATCAGCGTCGACTTGCCCGACTGCGGGCCGCCGACCACCATCATGTGACCCGCCGCGCCCGAGAAGTCCCGGTAGAGCACCTCGCGGCGCTGCTCGAAGGGCTTGTCGATGAGGCCGAGAGGTACGACGAGCCCGCCGGGCCGCGTGTACCCCTCCGCGTGCAGGCCGCGCTCCGTGGAAGGCGCGAGCGCCGGAAGCAACTGGTCCAGCGGCGGGGCCTGGTCGAGCGGCGGCAGCCAGACCTGGTGCGCCGGCACCCCCTGACCCTCCAGCCGGGCCACGATCACGTCGAGCACCGTGTCCGCGAGCGCGTCGTCCTCCCGCTCCGACTGCACGGCCAGGTAGGCCGGGTCCGGCGCCGCGTACACGACCGGCACCGGCGTGGCCGTGAACAGCACGGGACGCCGTTCGACCGGGAACAGGCCCACCGACAGGTCCGGCCCGCCCGAGCGGTAGGTGCCCGAGACGTACGCAGCTTTGAACCGCGTCATCTCGTCCGTACCGAACTTCAGGTAGCCCGAACCCGGCACCGACGGCAGGTGGTACGCATCCGGCACGCCGATCGCGGTGCGCGACTCCGCCGCCGAGAAGGTCCGCAGACCGATCCGGTACGAGAGGTACGTGTCCAGCCCGCGCAGCTTGCCCTCCTCCAGGCGCTGCGAGGCCAGCAACAGGTGCACGCCCAGCGAACGGCCGATGCGGCCGATCTGGATGAACATGTCGATGAAGTCGGGCTTCGCGGTCAGCAGCTCGCTGAACTCGTCGATGACCAGCACCAGCGAGGCCAGCGGCTCCAGCGGGGCACCCGCCGCGCGCGCCTTCTCGTAGTCGTGGATGTTCGCGTAGTTGCCCGCCGAGCGGAGCAGCTCCTGCCGGCGCTGGAGCTCACCGCGGATCGAGTCGCCCATGCGGTCCACGAGCGTCAGGTCGTCCGCCAGGTTGGTGATGACGGCCGCGACGTGCGGCATCTGACCCATGCCGGTGAAGGTCGCACCGCCCTTGAAGTCGGCGAGCACGAAGTTCAGCGTCTCCGAGGTGTGCGTGACCGCCAGGCCCAGCACCAGCGTGCGCAGCAGCTCCGACTTGCCGGAACCGGTCGCACCCACGCACAGGCCGTGCGGCCCCATGCCCTCCTGCGCCGCCTCCTTGAGGTCGAGCATGACCGGGGCGCCGTCCTCGCCGACACCGATCGGCACGCGCAGCCGCTCACCGGCCGACCGAGGCCGCCAGGTGCGGGCCACGTCGATCGAGGCAGCGTCGCCCAGGTTCAGCAGGTCCGTGAAGTCCAGGTTCGCCAACAGCGGTTCGTCGTCGTCGCCACCACCGGTGCGCAGCGGCGCCAGCTGGCGTGCGAGGGCCTCCGCCGCCGGCAGCGACAGCGCGTCCGGCACCCCCTCGTACGCGACGCCCGCGCCCGACTCCAGTCGCAGTCGGCCCGGGCGCACCACGACCGACAGCCCGCCGCGCGGCTCGTCCAACTCGCCCGCGACCACCTCGACGATGGTCACGCCCTGCAGTCCTTCGGCCGCCGCGAACGCCGAGTCCGGCGGCACCAGGCCCCCGCGGCCGTTGGCGTCCAGTACGACGACCAGGTGCGGCTGGTCCAGCACCGGGGACACGTCGCGGCTGAACCGCGGTCGCCCGTCGAGCCGGGGCGCAAGCAGCCCCTCCAGCTCGGAAAGGTCATCGCTGAACAGCCGCTTCGTACCGGCCCCGTCGACCTGCCCCGGGACCTGCGTGTGCGGCAGCCACTTCGTCCAGTCCCATGCGGGCACCGCTCCCGGCGCGGCCACCACGGCCACCACCAGGTCCTCGGGGGAGTGCAGCGTCGCCAGCTGTGCCACCAGCGCCCGCGCCGTTCCGCGCGCCGCCTCCGGCTCCCCGGACACCGTCACGTGGTAGAACGCCCGCAGCGACACCGCCACCGGGAGCCCGTCCAGCGAGGAGTGCACCTTCAAGAAGCGCTGCATCGCGCCCGCGGTCAGCGGCTCCAACTCGTCCACCGGAGCCGTGTCCGGCGCCACCAGCGGGGTCGCGAGGCGCTGCGCGCCCAGTCCGAGCCGGGCCTGCCCGAAGTCTTCGTCGCCGACGCGCCGTTCCCACAGCCGCGAACCCTCGGCCACCACGGACCACAACTGCTCGGGCGCCGGGTGCAGGTACAACTGCGCGTCGCGCTGCGCCCGCGCGGTCCTGCGGACCTGACGTCGGGTCTGCGCCAGGTACTTCAAGTAGTCCCGGCGCACATCGGCCATTTGCCCCTGCGTACCACGTCGATGGCGCACCAACTGGGCCACGACCATGCCCACCGTCGACACCAGCATCAGCACACCCATGATGCGCATGAACGGCGCCGCACCCGGCATGAAGAAGAAGACGACCGACGAGCCCATGCCGAGCATCGGCAGGAGCTGCATCAGCATGCCCTCCTGCTGCCCGCGGGGAAGCTCCGGTGGAGCCTCCAGCCTCAGCTCGTCCGAAGGGACTTCGGGCGGCAGGGACCGCGGCGGGCGTTTGACGACGATCTGGCTCACCGGAGCATCAATCCCTCGAAAACGGACGGGACGTCGCAACCGGCGCCCCCAAGTCCCGGGCGTGAAGGGGGTCTCCTTCACGCGACGGTGATCCTACTTGCCGACAGTCACGCATACTCCCGGTAGGGTGGCCCGCGCAGTATGCGCATCCGCGAATCCGAGGCGACAGCCAGCACGTCCGCTGCGCCAACCAGGGGGGTCACACAGGTGAGTACGGCCGCAGCGACGGGCTTCTGCAGGGTCACCGTCGTGGCTCCCGACAGCCGCATCGACGTCGCCCTCCCCGAGGACATCGCCGTCGCCGACGTCTATCCGGAACTGCTGCGCCTCACCGGCCAGACCCAGCCCGTCGGCGCCCCCACCGGCTTCCACCTGGTCCGCCGCGACGGGACCGTCCTCGACGGCGCCCGCACCCTCGCCGCGCAACAGGTCCTCGACGGCGAGGTGCTGAGCCTGCGCCCGTTCGCCGATTCGCTGCCGCCCGCGGTCTTCGACGACGTCTCCGATGCCGTCGCCTCCGCCGTCGTCCGCGACCGGCACCGTTGGAGCGACGACATGCTCCGCGGCGCGGGCCTGGCCGGGGCCGCCCTGCTGTTCGTCCTGCTCGGCTTCGTCCTCTGGTACGCCGACCCGGTCCGCCACGACATGCACGGCCTGCCCGGGATCATCGCCGGCGCGGCAGGCGTGCTCCTCGCCGCCGGCGCGGGAGTGCGTGCCCGCGTCTACCGCGACCGCGGCTCCGCCGTCGCCCTCGGCCTCGGCGCGCTCCCGATGCTGCTGATCGCGGGCTCCGGCATCGTCGCCCCGGCCGCCGGTGAGGGGCCGGGCCGCCTCCAGTTCCTGCTCGGCTGCGTCTGCGCCCTGGTCGCCTCCGTCGCCCTGGTCGCGCTCACCCCCCACGGCGACGCCCCCTTCGTCGCGGCCACCTTCCTGGCCGCCACCGGAACCCTGGCCACCTTCGTCGCCATCGTCGCCGAGGCGTCCGCGACCGCGACCGCCGCCGTCTGCGCCCCCGTGGCCATCGGCCTCGTCGCGTTCCTGCCCGGTCTCTCCGCCCGCTTCGCCCGGCTGCCCATCGGGTACGCCGCCCCGCAGAGCGCCGTGGAGGACTACGAGACCCCGGACCGCTACGAGACCGAGCCGTACGGTGACCCCGCCGGCTCCGAGCAGCACGACCCGGGCGCCCCGCTCGACGCCGAGGCCATCGCCGCCCAGGCCCGCCGCGGCCACGAGATGCTGCTCGGCCTGGTCGGCGGCTGCGCCGCGGTCGTCGTCGGCTCCGCCACCGTCCTCGGCTTCTCCGACAACACCTGGGGCCGGCTGCTGGCCCTCGCGACCGGGCTGGCCATGCTGCTGCGTGCCCGGCTCTTCCGCTACACCTCCCAGGTCGTGTGCGCCCTGGTCGCCGGTCTCGCCGCCGTCGCCCTGCTGATCCTGGGCCTGTCCCTGCACCCGCCGGTCGACCTGGTCCGCGAGCTCCTCCTGTACCACGACCGCGGCGGCCTGGACCTCCGTACGATCTGGCTCTCGGCCGCGGTCGCCGCCGGCGCCGCCCTGCTCGTCGGAATTGCGCTGGTCATACCCCGCAAGGGTCTGTCACCCTTCTGGGGGCGACTGCTCGACCTCACCGAGGCGGCCGTGCTCCTCAGCCTGGTCCCGCTGGCCCTGGCCGTGCTCGACGTGTACGCCCGGGCCCGCTCGCTCACCAGCTGAGACGGGGCCGGGCGGCAGCCTGGTACGCTGTGTGACGGCCGTTTGTGTACGCGTCCCCCGGATTCCCCGACAAGGGGTCTGTGGACTGCGCTCAGCGGACCCCGCCTCCCGAGTTACGGAAGATCCCCAGCGAATTCGACCTGGGGCACTCGGTGGCCACGAAGACCTGAACGAGGAGTACGCGTGTCGCTCGACGCCGCTACGAAGAAGCAGATCATTGCCGAGTTTGGTGCCAAGGAGGGCGACACCGGCTCCCCCGAGGTCCAGGTTGCGATGCTCTCCAAGCGCATCTCGGACCTGACCGAGCACCTGAAGACCCACAAGCACGACCACCACTCCCGTCGTGGTCTGCTGATCCTGGTCGGCCAGCGTCGCCGCCTGCTGCAGTACCTGGCCAAGAAGGACATCCAGCGCTTCCGCGCGCTGGTCGAGCGCCTCGGCATCCGCCGCGGTGCGGCCGGCGTCAAGTAAAGACGCTGTGAAGGGAGCGGTTCCCACACTGAGGGGGCCGCTCCCTTTGCTGTACGTGCGGGACGTACCAGACGCTTTGTAGTCTGGACACACGCGCACAACTGAAGAGGAGGAGCGCCCTCCCTACGCCGCCGGTCCTCGGTAGTGGTACCCGGAAAGCCCCACGGGCACCGAACCGGGTACTTCGATCGAAGACCGGCCCGCACGCAAGGAGCGCTTCTCCGCAACCGTCCGCCGCCACACGGGCTACGGACGGAGACGACGAAAATGGAGAAAACGCTAGTGGAGAACGAGACCCACTACGCCGAGGCCGTCATTGACAACGGTTCCTTCGGCACCCGCACCATCCGCTTCGAGACGGGCCGTCTGGCCCGCCAGGCCGCCGGCTCCGCCGTTGCCTACCTGGACGACGACACGATGGTGCTTTCCGCCACCACCGCGTCGAAGAAGCCCAAGGACCAGCTCGACTTCTTCCCCCTGACGGTGGACGTCGAGGAGCGGCAGTACGCGGCCGGCAAGATCCCCGGCTCCTTCTTCCGCCGCGAGGGTCGCCCCTCCGAGGACGCGATCCTCACCTGCCGCCTGATCGACCGCCCGCTGCGCCCGTCCTTCAAGAAGGGCCTGCGCAACGAGATCCAGGTCGTCGCCACCGTCATGGCGCTCAACCCGGACCACCTGTACGACGTCATCGCGATCAACGCCGCGTCCGCGTCCACCCAGCTGGCCGGCCTGCCCTTCTCCGGCCCGATCGGCGGCGTCCGCGTCGCGCTGATCCGCGGCCAGTGGGTGGCCTTCCCGACGCACACCGAGCTCGAGGACGCCGTCTTCGACATGGTCGTCGCGGGCCGCGTCCTGGAGGACGGCGACGTCGCGATCATGATGGTCGAGGCCGAGGCCACCGAGAAGACCATCGCCCTGGTCAAGGGCGGCGCCGAGGCGCCGACCGAGGAGATCGTGGCCGCCGGCCTCGATGCCTCGAAGCCCTTCATCAAGGCCCTCTGCAAGGCCCAGGCGGACCTGGCGGCCAAGGCCGCCAAGCCCGAGGGCGAGTTCCCGGTCTTCCTGGACTACCAGGACGACGTGTACGAGGCCCTCGCGGCCGCCGTCAAGGGCGAGCTCTCCCAGGCGCTGACCATCGCGGGCAAGCAGGACCGCGAGGCCGAGCTGGACCGCGTCAAGGAGATCGCCGCCGAGAAGCTCCTCCCGGCCTTCGAGGGCCGCGAGAAGGAGATCTCGGCCGCCTACCGCAGCCTGACCAAGGCCCTGGTGCGCGAGCGCGTCATCAAGGACAAGGTCCGCATCGACGGCCGCGGGATCACGGACATCCGTACCCTCGCCGCCGAGGTCGAGGCCATCCCGCGCGTGCACGGCTCGGCGCTGTTCGAGCGTGGCGAGACCCAGATCCTGGGCGTCACCACCCTCAACATGCTCCGCATGGAGCAGCAGCTGGACACCCTTTCCCCGGTGACCCGCAAGCGCTACATGCACAACTACAACTTCCCGCCGTACTCCGTCGGTGAGACCGGCCGCGTGGGCTCGCCCAAGCGCCGCGAGATCGGCCACGGCGCGCTCGCCGAGCGCGCGATCGTGCCGGTCCTCCCGACCCGCGAGGAGTTCCCGTACGCGATCCGCCAGGTGTCCGAGGCCCTCGGCTCCAACGGTTCGACGTCCATGGGCTCGGTCTGCGCCTCCACCATGTCGCTGCTGAACGCCGGTGTGCCCCTCAAGGCCCCCGTCGCCGGTATCGCCATGGGCCTGATCTCCCAGGAGATCGACGGCAAGACGCACTACGTCGCCCTCACCGACATCCTCGGTGCGGAGGACGCCTTCGGCGACATGGACTTCAAGGTCGCCGGCACCAAGGAGTTCGTGACCGCCCTCCAGCTCGACACCAAGCTGGACGGCATCCCGGCCTCCGTCCTGGCCGCGGCCCTCAAGCAGGCCCGCGACGCCCGCCTCCACATCCTCGACGTGATGATGGAAGCGATCGACACGCCGGACGAGATGTCCCCGAACGCCCCGCGGATCATCACCGTCAAGATCCCGGTGGACAAGATCGGTGAGGTCATCGGCCCCAAGGGCAAGATGATCAACCAGATCCAGGAGGACACCGGCGCCGAGATCACGATCGAGGACGACGGCACCATCTACATCGGTGCCTCCGACGGCCCGGCCGCCGAGGCCGCCCGCGCCACGATCAACGGCATCGCCAACCCGACCATGCCGGAGGTCGGCGAGCGCTACCTGGGTACGGTCGTCAAGACCACCACCTTCGGTGCCTTCGTCTCCCTGCTCCCGGGCAAGGACGGCCTGCTGCACATCTCGCAGATCCGCAAGCTCGCCGGTGGCAAGCGCGTGGAGAACGTCGAGGACGTGCTCGCGGTCGGCACCAAGGTCCAGGTCGAGATCGCCGAGATCGACCAGCGCGGCAAGCTGTCCCTGATCCCCGTGATCGACGGCGAGGCCGCCGGTGACGACGCTGACAAGGACGACTCCGACAAGTGACGTCGCGTAGTTCCCGTGTGACGGCCCGCCCCTCTTCGGAGGGGCGGGCCGTCGCCCGTACCCAAACCCTCCTCAAGGGGCAGAACGGCATCGGCACCGTCCGGCGCACGGTCCTCCCCGGCGGACTGCGCATCGTCACCGAGACGCTGCCCTCGGTCCGCTCCGCCACCTTCGGCATCTGGGCGCACGTGGGCTCCCGCGACGAGACGCCCACGCTCAACGGTGCCACGCACTACCTGGAGCACCTCCTCTTCAAGGGCACCGGCAAGCGCAGTGCCCTCGACATCTCCTCCGCGATCGATGCGGTCGGCGGCGAGATGAACGCCTTCACGGCGAAGGAGTACACCTGCTACTACGCGCGGGTGCTCGACACCGACCTGCCGCTGGCGATCGACGTCGTCTGCGACATGCTCACCGGTTCGCTGATCCGCGAGGAGGACGTCGACGCCGAGCGCGGCGTCATCCTCGAAGAGATCGCGATGACCGAGGACGATCCGGGCGACTGCGTGCACGACCTGTTCGCGCACACGATGTTCGGCGACACCCCGCTGGGCCGCCCCGTCCTCGGCACCGTCGACACGATCAACGCCCTCGGAGCCGAACGGATCCGCCGCTTCTACAAGAAGCACTACGACCCCACCCACCTCGTGGTGGCCGCGGCCGGCAACGTCGACCACAACAAGGTCGTGCGCCAGGTCCGCGCGGCCTTCGAGAAGGCCGGCGCCCTCGGGCGCACCGACGCCGAGCCGATCGGCCCGCGCACCGGCACCAAGCGCATCCGCACCTCCGGCCGCGTCGACCTGGTGAACCGCAAGACCGAGCAGGCCCACGTGGTCCTCGGCATGCCCGGCCTGGCCCGCACCGACGAGCGCCGCTGGGCGCTCGGCGTGCTGAACACCGCCCTCGGCGGCGGCATGTCCTCCCGCCTCTTCCAGGAGGTCCGGGAGAAGCGCGGCCTGGCCTACAGCGTGTACTCGTACACCTCGGGCTTCGCCGACTCGGGTCTCTTCGGCGTGTACGCGGGCTGTCGCCCGAACCAGGTCCACGACGTACTCCGGATCTGCCGCGGCGAGCTCGACAAGGTCGTCTCCGAGGGCCTCAC
This sequence comes from Streptomyces sp. NPDC006430, assembly GCF_040612395.1. NCBI lineage: Bacteria > Bacillati > Actinomycetota > Actinomycetes > Kitasatosporales > Streptomycetaceae > Streptomyces > Streptomyces sp. NPDC006430. The sequence continues at coordinate 6,809 of NZ_JBEXQA010000036.1, read as the reverse complement.
CGACGAGGAGATCAAGCGGGCCATCGGCCAGCTGTCCGGCTCCACCGTCCTCGGCCTGGAGGACACCGGCGCGATCATGAACCGCATCGGCAAGAGCGAGCTGTGCTGGGGCGACCAGATGTCGGTCGACGACATGCTGGCCCGGATCGCATCGGTGACCCCGGACGACGTCCGCTCGGTGGCGCAGGATGTACTGGCGCAGAGGCCGTCCCTCGCGGTGATCGGCCCGCTGAAGGAGAAGCAGGCCGCCCGCCTCGACGAAGCGGTGGTCTGAGGCACGCACGGCAGGTCCGCCGGTCGCACGCCCCACCGGGGCGGGCGCCCGGCGCCCGGCCGCACGAACGGCGGCCCGGCCGCCACGACGAGTGGAAGCGAAGGAAGCACGCATGAGCAGCAAGCTGCGGGTCGCGGTTCTCGGCGCCCAGGGGCGCATCGGAGCCGAAGCCGTCCGAGCCGTCGAGGCCGCCGAGGACATGGAACTGGTCGCAGCCCTCACCCGCGGGGACAAGCTGGAGACGCTGACCGAGGCCGGCGCCCAGGTCGCCGTCGAGCTGACCACCCCCGCCTCCGTCATGGACAACCTCGACTTCTGCCTCCGCCACGGCATCCACGCCGTCGTGGGCACCACCGGCTGGACCGAGGAGCGCCTCGCGCAGCTGGACACCTGGCTCGCCCGGTCCCCGCAGACCGGCGTGCTCATCGCCCCGAACTTCTCCATCGGCGCCGTCCTCACCATGAAGTTCGCGGCGCAGGCAGCCCGCTACTTCGAGTCCGTCGAGGTCGTGGAACTGCACCACCCGAACAAGGTCGACGCCCCCTCCGGCACGGCGACCCGTACGGCGCAGCTCATTGCGGCAGCCCGGGCCGAGGCCGGCTGCGCCCCGCAGCCCGACGCCACCGCGACCGCCCTGGACGGAGCGCGCGGCGCGAACGTCGACGGCGTTCCGGTGCACGCGATCCGTCTGCGCGGCCTGCTGGCCCACCAGGAGGTGCTGCTCGGCGGGGAGGGCGAAACCCTCACCATCCGTCACGACTCGCTGCACCACAGCAGCTTCATGCCGGGCATCCTGCTCGGCGTGCGCCGCGTCACGGCGACCCCGGGCCTCACCTTCGGCCTGGAAAACTTCCTCGACCTCGGCTGATGAGCAGGCAGTAGTACCCATGCGCGCGAAGATCACTTACTTCCTCACGGCCGCGGTCCTGGTCGTCTACTTCGTCCTGGTCGGCAGCCGGGGGGTGATGCTGATCCAGCAGGGCACCTGGCTGACCGTGACCTTCGGGGTGGCCGTGCTGGTCCTGCCGGTCATCGGCGTCTGGTTCCTCTGGAAGAACACGCAGTTCGTGACGAAGGCGAACCGGCTCGCGGCCGAGCTGGAGGCCGAGGGCGCACTGCCCGTGGACGAGCTGGAGCGGGACCAGTACGGCCGGATCCTGCGGGACTCCGCCGACGAGGTGTTCGCGCGCCGCAAGGCCGAGACGGAGGACGCGCCGGGGGACTGGCGCAGCTGGTTCCGCCTCGCCGTCGCCTACCACGACGCCCGTGACACCCCCCGCGCCCGCAAGGCCATGCAGCGGGCCATCGCGCTGCACGACGGAAGGCCCGTACGAGCCTGATCCCGGCCCGTACGGGCTACCCGTGCTCCGCCCGTCCGCTTCAGGCGGGCAGGGGCACGGCCCGGTACTCGTCGGCCCAGGCCTCGACCGTGTCAGTCGCCCGGTCGAATGCCTCGGTCCGCGACAGGAAATCGGCGTTGTGGTCGGTCAGCAGAACGGGAAGCTCCGCGCCGGCGGCTCCGGCCACCGTCAGCGCCTGGCCCTGAACGGTCCGCGGGAGCCCCAGCCAGCGCACCGGCTGCTGCACCGTACGGAGTTCGGTGATCTCGCTCCAGGCGATCGAGCGGGTCGTGAAGAAACCCACCCGGCGAAGCCCCGTACGGCTCACCCAGACGCCCACCATGAGCATCCGCAGCGCCGAGCCGATCACGGCGAGCGCGGCGGCCAGGCAGACGGCGGCCCCGCCCCACGCACCCGCGAACGCGATGATCATCGTGGCGAGCAGCATGAACGCCGCGAGCAGGAGCAGCAGCGCGGCGCCGGCCACCCGCCAGGGGCCGGGCCGGTAGGGCCGACGCCAACGGTCGTGGTCGTCGTGGGGGAGTACCTCGTCGCCAGCGCTGTCTTCGTGCGCGTCGAACGCGCCGTCGGCCGTCAAGAAGGGCAGGGGCACGGCTGTACCTCACTCACATGCACGTTCGGTTGGGCTGTGCCCGAGAGGCTACCGCCCCTCGGAAGCCTCCGACTGCTGCGACGTGGCGGGCACCTGGTGGGGCTGGAGCGCGGGGATACCGAAGAGCAGGGAACCGACGAGCCCCGCCACGACGGTCAGCCCGACCAGACCACGGGCGGCGATCTGGGTCCTGCCCAGACGCTCGCGCGGCGGCGGAGTGACGTTACTGCGGAAACGGTCGGCCTCGGCGACGAAGGCGAACGGAACGGGCTCGCGCCGGCGGAACATGGGAGGAAGCTCCTCTCGATCGGGACAACGGCTGGCATGGATAAGGACGTGTGAGCCGCCCGATCCGTGCCCGATTCGGCACACTGGGCGAATTCCCCGACTGGGCGTCAGCCACGCGCAGGGCCGCACGGCTCCGGGCGCGTGCACGGTGGGCCGCGAGGGGCGCCGTAGAGTGGGCGCGCCCCATGTGAGTCGTTCGGAAGGACCCCCGGTGAGCGAGACCGCCGCTTCAGACCTGAAACCCAGCTTCCGCAGTGATGTGACGGTGGAGCTGGTGAAGCACTCCGCCGCCGACTCCGACGTGCTGTGGGCCGCCCGTGTCTCCACGGCCGGCGAGCAGTCCCTGGAGGAACTGCAGAAGGACCCGGAGCGCTCCAAGGGACTCATCAACTACCTGATGCGGGACCGCCACGGCAGCCCGTTCGAGCACAACTCGATGACCTTCTTCATCAGCGCTCCGATCTTCGTGTTCCGCGAGTTCATGCGGCACCGCGTCGGCTGGTCCTACAACGAGGAATCCGGCCGCTACAGGGAGCTGGAGCCGGTCTTCTACGTCCCGGACGCCGAGCGCAAGCTCGTCCAGGAGGGCCGTCCGGGCAAGTACGTCTTCGTCGAGGGCACCGCGGCGCAGCAGGAACTGACGGGGCGGGTCATGGAGGACTCGTACCGCCAGGCCTACGCGGCCTACCAGGAGATGCTGGCGGCGGGCGTGGCCCGCGAGGTTGCCCGTTCGGTCCTGCCGGTCGGACTTTTCTCCTCGATGTACGCCACCTGCAACGCGCGCTCGCTCATGCACTTCCTCGGCCTGCGTACGCAGCACGAGCTCGCGGCCGTCCCGTCCTTCCCGCAGCGGGAGATCGAGATGGTCGGCCAGAAGATGGAGCAGCACTGGGCCGGGCTGATGCCGCTGACGTACGCCGCCTACAACGCGAACGGCCGCGTCGCCCCGTAGCGGCCGGTGGCGCCCGCTGTTCTTCGGCGCCGCACGGTGCGGACGCTTCGGCGGTTGACGTACGGATGCGCGGAAGCAAGTCCGAAGTGTCCGTATTGCCACGTTTCGTAAAGTTCATCTAGGCTGATCAAACGGACCCCGGCACTGCTTGAACCCCCGAGCAGGCAGTGCCGGGCTCCCACACTTCTCCCCGCCCCGCCAGGAGCCACGGCCCCGTTGACGTCCCCCGAGGGGACACTGCGAGCATGGCAGCGAGTAGCGTGTTACCCATGGCTCCGATCTCGACTCCGCAGACCCCCTTCGGGCGGGTCCTCACCGCCATGATCACGCCGTTCACGGCGGATGGCGCACTCGACCTCGACGGCGCGCAGCAGCTCGCCGTCCACCTGGTGGACGCAGGCAACGACGGCCTGATCATCAACGGGACCACCGGTGAGTCCCCGACCACCACCGACGCGGAGAAAAACGACCTCGTACGAGCCGTCCTCGAAGCGGTCGGTGACCGTGCCCACGTCGTCGCCGGCATCGGCACCAACGACACCCGCCACACCCTTGAGCTCGCCCGCCAGGCCGAGCGCACTGGCGCCCACGGTCTGCTCGCGGTGACCCCGTACTACAGCAAGCCGCCGCAGGAAGGCCTCTACCGGCACTTCACGGCGATCGCCGACGCCACCGAGCTTCCGGTCATGCTCTATGACATCCCCGGCCGCAGCGGTGTCCCGATCACCACCGAAACCCTGGTGAGGCTCGCCGAGCACCCCCGTATCGTGGCCAACAAGGACGCCAAGGGCGACCTCGGCAGCGCGAGCTGGGCGATCGCACGGAGTGGCCTGGCCTGGTACTCGGGCGACGACATGCTGAACCTGCCGCTGCTGTCCGTCGGCGCCGTCGGCTTCGTCTCCGTGGTCGGCCATGTGGTCACCCCCGAGCTCCGCGCGATGCTCGAAGCCCACCTGGGCGGCGACGTCCAGAAGGCCGCCGAGATCCACCAGAAGCTGCTTCCCGTCTTCACCGGGATGTTCCGCACGCAGGGTGTGATCACCACCAAGGGAGCCCTGAACCTGCTGGGCCTGCCCGCGGGCCCGCTCCGGCTCCCGCTGGTCGAGCTGACCACCGAAGAGACGGCCCAACTCAAGATCGATCTTGCCGCCGGCGGGGTACAGCTCTGACAACCAGACTTCACAACTGAATACGCAAGACCATAAAAACGAATGCAAGTGCACGAATGACATGCGCGCCACGTGCCTTACGAGGCACGTGGCGTGTGTGGTGAGGAGAGACTTTTGAGCCATCCGCATCCTGAACTCGGTCCGCCCCCGAAGCTTCCCAAGGGCGGCCTCCGGGTCACCCCCCTGGGCGGTCTCGGCGAGATCGGCCGCAACATGACCGTCTTCGAGTTCGACGGCCGCCTGCTGATCGTCGACTGCGGCGTCCTCTTCCCTGAGGAGGAGCAGCCGGGCGTCGACCTGATCCTTCCGGACTTCTCGTCCATCCGGGACCGGCTCGACGACATCGAGGGCATCGTCCTCACGCACGGCCACGAGGACCACATCGGCGCCGTCCCCTACCTCCTGCGGGAGAAGCCGGACATCCCGCTGATCGGTTCCAAGCTGACGCTGGCCCTCATCGAGGCGAAGCTCCAGGAGCACCGGATCCGTCCCTACACCCTCGAGGTGAAGGAAGGCGACCGGGAGAACCTCGGACTCTTCGACTGCGAGTTCATCGCGGTCAACCACTCCATCCCGGACGCCCTCGCCGTCGCGATCCGCACCCCCGCGGGTCTCGTCGTCGCCACCGGCGACTTCAAGATGGACCAGCTCCCGCTGGACAACCGCCTCACCGACCTGCACGCCTTCGCGCGGCTGAGCGAGGAGGGCATCGACCTCCTCCTGTCGGACTCGACGAACGCCGAGGTCCCGGGCTTCGTCCCGCCGGAGCGGGACATCTCCAACGCCATCCGCGGCGTCTTCGCGGGGGCCCAGAAGCGGATCATCGTGGCGTCGTTCGCCAGCCACGTGCACCGCATCCAGCAGATCCTGGACGCCGCGCACGAGTACGGCCGCCGGGTCGCCTTCGTGGGCCGTTCGATGGTCCGCAACATGGGCATCGCCCGTGACCTGGGCTATCTGCGGGTCCCGGCCGGTCTGGTCGTCGACGTGAAGACCCTCGACGACCTGCCGGACGACGAGGTCGTGCTGGTCTGCACGGGTTCCCAGGGCGAGCCGATGGCCGCGCTGTCCCGCATGGCCAACCGCGATCACCAGATCCGGATCGTCCCCGGCGACACCGTGATCCTCGCGTCGTCGCTGATTCCGGGCAACGAGAACGCGGTCTACCGCGTGATCAACGGCCTGACCCGCTGGGGCGCCAACGTGGTCCACAAGGGCAACGCGAAGGTGCACGTCTCCGGACACGCCTCCGCCGGCGAGCTGCTGTACTTCTACAACATCTGCAGGCCGCGGAACCTCATGCCGGTCCACGGCGAATGGCGCCACCTGCGCGCCAACGCCGAGCTCGGCGCGATGACGGGTGTCCCGAAGGACCGCATCGTCATCGCCGAGGACGGCGTGGTCGTCGACCTGATTGACGGCAAGGCCCGCATCTCCGGCAAGGTCCAGGCCGGCTACGTGTACGTGGACGGCCTCTCGGTCGGCGACGTCACCGAGGTGCACCTCAAGGACCGCCGGATCCTCGGCGACGAGGGCATCATCTCGGTCTACGTGGTGGTCGACAGCACCACGGGCAAGATCGTCAGCGGGCCGACCATCCAGGCCCGCGGCTCCGGCATCGAGGACTCGGCCTTCGGCACGGTCATCCCGAAGATCGAGGAAGCCATCTCCCGCGCGGCTGCGGACGGCGTCGCCGAGCCGCACCAGATCCAGCAGCTCATCCGCCGGACCATGGGCAAGTGGGTCTCGGACGGCTACCGCCGTCGCCCGATGATCCTCCCGGTCGTGGTCGAGGTCTGAGCCTCGCCGTAGCGCCGTCACTGGAGCGGGGCAACCGGATTTGCATCCGGGGGCCCCGCTCCAGTACGTTTACGTCTCCACCTCGTACGACGTCCGAGCACACACGTGTGCCCGGACCGTTCTTGCGGGCGGGCGGGAATCGAGGCCAGGGAAACCTGATAAAGTCTGATCCGCCCGAAAGGGAAAGGCCCTCCAACGGCCGCCGAATTCATTTCCCAGCTCACTGCGACTTTCGGGAAGCGGGGCACGGAAAAGGTCTGGTAAGGTTGGAATCGCCAGAAAGGGAAACGCGAAAGCGAAGACCTGGAAAGCGAAACCCGCTTCGACCGGGAATCGGACACGAAAGAGTCTGATAGAGTCGGAAACGAAGAAC